>NZ_JAJCNB010000011.1:0-76493 GCF_020560825.1 Dorea sp. 210702-DFI.3.17 | reverse complement strand
CAAAACACTATTTTAGCAATATTTTATTATCAAGGAACATTTTTACACATATTTGACGCCCTGTGGGACTAAACTTACCACTTTTTCAGTGGCGTCCCTATAGAGGTGGGAGTCATCTCCCAGCTGATATAACAAAAGGACGATTCTCCCTGCAAGCAGCCTCCCACCACTTTCGAATAGCACGAACGCCCACTTCGCTTCCGCTCTGCTCCATCTCAGTGCTCGTTTGACTCACATAGATTAAAATAAGAGTACTCTGACTCTCGCGCTTCGCTATGAGGGCATGCACCCGCCCACCTCGATTCCGCTTTGCTTCTTCTCGGTGCTCGTTTGCATTCTCACACAATATAACGGAAGGACGATTCTCCCTGCAAGCAGGTTTAATCGTCCTTCCGTTATATTATGCCCTCATAGCTTATTCGTCCATGTTTGCGAGTTTTTTGGCTTGATCGGCAGCGATGCAGGCATCGATGATTTCCTGGATATCGCCGTTCATGATCTTGTCTAGTTTGTATAATGTCAGACCTATACGGTGATCTGTGACACGTCCCTGTGGGAAGTTATAAGTACGGATTTTCTCAGAGCGGTCTCCTGTTCCAATCTGGCTCTTTCTTGCTTCTGCCTCTGCATCATGCTGCTTCTGACATTCCAAATCGTAGAGTTTTGCACGCAGAAGTGCAAATGCTTTTTCTTTATTCTGCAGCTGTGATTTTTCTGTCTGGCTGTAGATTACAATTCCAGTTGGATAGTGAGTCAGACGTACAGCGGAGTCTGTTGTATTGACACACTGTCCACCGTTTCCTGATGCTCTCATAACATCGATACGAATATCTTTCTCATCGATATGAACATCCACATCTTCTGCCTCCGGCATAACTGCTACTGTGATTGTTGATGTGTGAATACGTCCGCCACTTTCTGTCTCCGGCACACGCTGCACGCGGTGTACTCCGGATTCGTATTTCATCATAGAATATGCGCCCTGTCCATCAATCATAAATGTAACATTCTTCATACCACCGATTCCAATTTCTTCGCACTCTACCAGTTCCACTTTCCATCGTTTACTCTCTGCATAATGCAGATACATACGATAAATTTCTGCAGCAAAAAGTGCTGCTTCATCTCCACCGGCACCAGCACGGATCTCAACTACTACGTTCTTGTCATCATTAGGGTCTTTTGGAAGCAACAGGATCTTAAGCTCATGCTCAAGCTCTTCTACTCTTGCTTTCGACTCATTCAACTCCTCTTTTGCAAGTTCTCGCATATCTTCGTCAGACTCTTCATTCAGAAGTTCCAGACTTTCTTCAATGTTCTGCTTGCATGCTTTATATTCTTTGTATGCTTCTACGATTGGTGTAAGCTCACTTTGTTCTTTCATGAGCTTACGGAAACGGTTTGGGTCACTTGCCACATCCGGTTCCTGAAGTTCGCTCAAGATTTCTTCTAATCGAATTAGCAGATCTTCTAATTTATCAAACATCTCTATCTCCTCCTGTTTACCTGCAATATTACTATAACTGCCATATACCGGCGCAAACATTAAACATAATCCTCACTTCGGTATTCTCTATCCTGACCAATGTCTCACATTTTTGTTCGACTTGAATTTTCTACAACTCTTTTATTGTACATGCCACACACTACACGGTCAAGTCCTGCCAGATCCTTTTTCACATATATATTGCAAAATCCTGCACTTTTCATAAGCTTTGATACATCTTCTGCCTGGTCATGACCGATCTCGAACATGAGCCATGCACCATCATTCAGATGTGAAATGCTTTCGCTTACAATTCTTCTGTAAAAGTAAAGTCCGTCTTCATGTCCGTCAAGCGCAATCCACGGATCATGAAGCTTTACTTCGTCCTCCAGTCCCTGGATCACTTCTGTTCTAATATATGGTGGGTTTGACACAATAAGGTCAAAACTTTCAGATACATTTTCAAAAATGTCACTCTGCACCCATATAACAGGAACCTTAAGTCTCTGAGCGTTCTTTTTTGCCACTTCAAGCGCATCCGCTGATATATCTGCGCCAACCGTTTTCACCCCTGTAATGTGCTTTCTTTCTGCCGCATACTTTAAAAGACTGATCAGTATACAGCCCGAACCAGTACACATATCCAGCATATGCATATCCGGTCTTATCACTTTCAATGCTTCTTCCACCAGATTCTCTGTATCCTGTCTTGGTATAAGCACATGCTCATTAACAAGAAATTCATATCCCATAAACTCCTGACTTCCCGTAATATGCTGAAGTGGAATTCTTCGTGCACGCTTTTCCAGATATTCCCAATACCGTTTCGCTTCCTCTTCCGAAATATTTTTTTCCGGATTTCCATAGTAGGAAGCACGACTGATTCCAGTCACATATTCCAGTAAATACCATGCATCGATTTGAGCATCTGGTATCTGTCTGCTTTCCAGATACGCAGATCCTTCTTTATAAATCCTCTGCAGTTTTAAAGTTCTCTGCTTCATATGCTCTCCAATCAAATACTGCTTCTACTGCCTGTATTGCCACTTCAATCATTGAGTCGTCCGGTTCTTTCGTTGTCAGCTTCTGGATTGCAAGTCCTGGTCTGCTTAAAAGATTGATAATCGGATTCTCACTTCTTCCTGCAAGTTTCAGTACTTCATAAGAAATTCCTGCAATGACCGGAATCAGGGCAATTCTCACGATCACACGCATCAGCGGTGATTCCACCTGAATCAACATCAACAAAATAATACTGATTGCCAGTACGAAGAATAAGAAGCTTGTTCCACAGCGCTTATGCTGTCTGGAACTGATTCTGACATTATCAACGGTAAGCGGAAGTCCATGCTCAATGCAATTGATGCATTTGTGCTCCGCGCCATGGTACATAAATGTTCTCTGGATATCATCCATTCTTGAAATCAATGCAATATAGAGAATAAATATACCAATCCTCACAAATCCTTCCACTAATGTTCTCAAATGATACGATGGCATCAGTGGTTTTAATAATGAAGACAGAAAATACGGCAGAACCATAAATACTGCTACTGCAATTACTACAGATATTGCAACTGTCACATTCATCATCCATTTTTCCTGTTTTTCCTTCTTTGCGATTTCTTCCTCTGTCAGTTCTTTTTCGCTTTTTACTTCCTCTTCGTCCTCATAAAATTCAGCTGAAAACATCAACGTCTTAATTCCCAGAACCATAGAATCTATAAAATTGAACACCCCTCTGATAAACGGAATCTTCGTTAAAGCTTTCCATTTGATCACACTGTGATATTCTTCCTTCTGTACAAAAATCTCTCCATCCGGTTTTCTCACTGCAACCGCATAGTCGTCTCCATGTCTCATCATAATTCCTTCAAGGACTGCCTGTCCCCCAATATTGGATGACTTCATATAATTGCTCTCCTCATATCTGATATAAATAGAAGAAAGGGTTGAGATTTAAAAAACCTCAACCCCGATAACCTTCGAACTTATTTCATTCCGTACTTCTTGTTGAACTTATCAACACGGCCACGAGCCTGTGTTGCTTTCTGCTGTCCTGTGTAGAACGGATGACACTTAGAGCAGATTTCTACGTGGATATCTTCTTTTGTAGATCCTGTTACGAATGTGTTACCACAGTTGCAAGTTACAGTTGCCTGATAGTATGCTGGATGTATTCCTTCTTTCATGATTTTCACCTCTTCTTTATTATTGTTGCGTTTATTTTAGTTGCGTCAAACGCGAATATTTTCTAAACAGCTTTCTTATTGTACCACACGATTGCCAGCTTGTCTATAATATTTTTTTCTTTTTTACCATTTCAATCAACTCATTGTTGTTCTTTGTATTGGAAAACATATTCAGGATACTCTCCACCGCCTCTTCCGCACGCATTCCATTGAGTGCACGGCGCATGATCTCCACAGCTTCCTGCTCATCTTTGTTAAGAAGCAGATCTTCTCTCCGAGTGCTTGACTTCGGTATATCAATAGCAGGAAACATTCTTTTTTCAGAAAGCTTACGGTCAAGTACCAGTTCCATGTTACCTGTTCCTTTAAACTCCTCATATACAACATCGTCCATCTTGCTTCCTGTATCTACCAGTGCTGTAGCGAGAATTGTAAGGCTTCCACCCTCACGCATATTTCTTGCAGCACCAAAGAAACGCTTTGGCATATGAAGCGCTGCCGGATCAAGACCACCGGAAAGTGTTCTTCCGGATGGTGAAACAGTCAGGTTATACGCTCTTGCAAGACGTGTGATGCTGTCAAGCAAGATCATAACATCTTTCTTATGTTCTACAAGACGCTTTGCACGTTCAATGACCATTTCAGATACTCTCTTATGATGCTCTGGAAGCTCATCAAATGTAGAGTAAATAATCTCTACATTGTCTCCTTGAATGGTCTCTTTAATATCCGTAACTTCCTCCGGACGTTCATCAATCAGAAGAATCAGAAGATGCACTTCCGGATTATTCTTAAGAACAGACAATGCAACTTCTTTTAAAAGTGTTGTCTTACCGGCTTTCGGAGGTGATACGATCATTCCTCTCTGACCTTTACCAATTGGAGAAAGCAAGTCCATAATTCTCATAGACGTGCTTGTCTTGCCACACTCCAGACGCATTCTCTCATTTGGGAAAATCGGTGTCATCTTCTCGAAACTGCTACGTGTGAGAAGTTCCATTGGATCTATATCATTCACTTTAGTCAAATATAACAGTGCGCTGAACTTCTCCTGCTGTGTCTTAATACGAGTATGTCCCTCCAAAATATCTCCAGTCTTCAGATTGAATCTACGGATCTGAGACGGCGAAATATAGATATCATTATCTCCTGGAAGATAATTATCACTTCGGATAAATCCGAACCCATCTGGCATAACCTCCAGAATTCCGCGTGCAACAATTCCACTGTCCAGGCGGTCAATATCATGGATTTCTTTATCTCCGGTATTCGCAGACATCTCTTTTACTGTCTCACGCTTTTCCTGTTTTTCTTTTTCCTGTTCTTTTTCATCTTCCTGTAACATCAATTCGATTACCTGGGCCTTTTTCATTGTAGAAATACCTTTCAGGCCTCTTGCTTTTGCAAGTTCTTTTAACGTCGTCAACGGTAATGTTTCATATTTTTCTTTCATCATCGCTTTATATTCCTTTCAATTATAGGCTTATGTGTCATCACGGGATTCTTTGTCAGAATAGACTTCATCTGAAACTAAAGTTTATTATACTACAAATGTTTCGCTTTTAAAAGCCTTTTTTCAAAGACATTTCTTGATTTGGTAATCTTAAAATGATATGATGGTATACAAGGGGTGACCTTGTTCAAATCCCCATATACAAAATATAGTAGAAAAAGGTGGTATTTAACGTGACAAATCAAGAAAAAGCTCTGAAAATGCACGCAGAATGGAACGGCAAACTTGAAACCATCGCAAAGTCTCATGTAAAGACTCGCGAAGATCTGGCAATTGCTTACACACCGGGTGTTGCTGAGCCATGCAAAGTTATCGCTGAAGATAAAGAAGCCGCATACAAATATACAATCAAATCCAACACAATTGCTGTTGTATCTGACGGAAGTGCCGTGCTTGGACTTGGCAATATAGGACCGCTGGCTGCCATGCCTGTTATGGAAGGAAAAGCTGTCCTTTTCAAAGAATTCGGTGGTGTCAATGCTGTGCCGATCTGCCTGGACACTCAGGATACTGAAGAGATCATCAAAACTGTTGTAAATATTGCTCCTGCTTTCGGAGGCATTAACTTAGAAGACATCAGTGCTCCAAGATGCTTTGAAATTGAGGAACGTCTGAAAGAGCTTCTCGACATTCCTGTTTTCCACGACGATCAGCACGGAACTGCCATTGTGGTTCTTGCCGGAATCATTAATGCATTAAAAGTAACAGGAAAAGACAAAGAGACCTGTAAAGTCGTTGTAAATGGTGCCGGAAGTGCCGGTGTTGCAATCACAAAACTGCTTCTCACATACGGATTTTCTCATATTACAATGTGCGATATCAGCGGAATCCTCGGAAAAGATTCTCAGAATTTGAATTGGATGCAGAAAAAGATGGTCGAAGTAACAAATCTGGAAGGCAAAAAAGGAACCCTTGCTGATGCATTGAATGGTGCAGACATCTTTGTCGGTGTATCTGCTCCGAATATTGTCACAAAAGAAATGGTCGCTTCCATGAACAAAGATGCTATCCTCTTTGCAATGGCTAACCCTGTACCAGAGATCATGCCAGACCTCGCAAAAGAAGCCGGAGCAAAAGTTGTTGGAACCGGACGTTCAGACTTCCCGAACCAGGTCAACAATGTCGTTGCTTTCCCTGGAATCTTCAAAGGCGCTCTGGAAGGACGCGCAACTAAGATTACAGAAGAGATGAAACTTGCAACTGCAAAAGCAATCGCAAGCCTTGTTCCGGATGAAGAACTGAACGAAAACAATATTCTTCCGGAAGCTTTCGACCCTCGCGTTGCAGACGTTGTAAGCGAAGCTGTGAAGGAATTGATTTAATGGCTGTTTACTGGGGCGAAAAGAGATACCATTCTCTGGACTATTATCTCAAAAACACCTATGGCAGCAAATTATATAAACTATCACTGAACGGAGGCATGACTTGTCCGAACCGGGATGGAACATGCGGAACCCGTGGCTGCATTTTCTGCAGTCAGGGTGGTTCTGGTGATTTTGCCGAATCACCTTCCGAGACGATTCGTGAACAGATTGAACATGGAAAATCTAAAGTCGCCGCCAAATATGGAGGCGGTTCTTATATTGCATACTTTCAAGCATATACGAACACTTATGCACCTGTAGACTACCTTCGTAAAATATTTACTGAGGCAATCATGCACCCGGATATCAGAATTCTTTCTGTTGCAACAAGACCGGACTGTCTCGGTGAAGATATTTTAAATCTTCTTCATGAATTAAATCAGATCAAACCTGTCTGGATTGAGCTTGGACTTCAGACAATTCATGAAGATACGGCATCTTATATCCGGCGCGGCTATGATCTTCCGGTATTTGAACATGCATTAAAGAGACTTCGTCAACTGGGTATTCCGGTAATCGTACACACGATTCTCGGACTTCCAGGAGAAGATATCAAGCGGAATCTTGAGACTATGCATTATCTGAATGAACACCACATTCAGGGAATCAAGCTACAGCTTTTACATGTTCTGAAATACACAGATCTCGCGGACGATTACCTGACAGGCAGATTTTCTGTTTATTCCATGGAAGAATATTTTGAAGTCTTAAGTTCCTGTATCTGCAATCTGAGTCCGGATATTGTCATTCATCGGCTCACCGGGGACGGTCCAAAAAATCTTCTGATTGCTCCTACCTGGAGCACAAACAAACGACATGTCTTAAACCAGATGCAGTCCTGGTTCAAGATTCACGACATCTGGCAGGGAAAGGAGTTGTAAATTATGGCAGAAGCATTTAAACTTTATAAACTGATCATTCTGTATATGCTGGATAAGGTGGATTTCCCACTGACTAATTCCCAGATTTCAGAATTCATTTTAAACGAAGGCTACACGACATATTTTAAATTGCAACAGGCTCTTTCAGAGCTTTTGGATTCTGGATTTATTCGTGAAGAGTCCACGCACACAAGAACATTTTATCACCTGACAGAAGAAGGCGAGGAAACAATTCATTACTTTAAAAATGATATTTCACCTGCAATCCAGGAAGATATTAACAGTTTTCTCAGTAATAAACAATATGAACTGAAAAATGAAGTTGCCATAAAAGCTGACTATTATCGAAATCCCAACATGGAATATTGTGTCCGCTGTCAGATACTGGAACGTGATGCTCCTTTAATCGACCTGACGCTCACTGTTCCAACGGAATCTGAAGCAATGGCAATTGCAGCAAACTGGACACAAAAGAATGAAAAGATATACGCCAATCTAATGGCCGAATTATTATAGGTATATCCCCAAAAAAAGAATGAACTGTATTTTAATTTTCATTGCAAATACAGTTCATTCTCTTTTTATTTAGCCCGGATTTGTATTATCATTATCTTCCAAGGAATGTTCCTACAAAGATTCCATAGTAGTTACCAATGACATATCCAAGAGTACCGACCAGAAGTGCCGGAACTACCATTGCCTGCCATCCTTTTGCAATTGCAAGTGCTGCGGCTGTTGTAGGTCCACCTATATTTGCATTCGATGCAATACAGATCTCTTCCAGGTTGAATTTGAAAATCTTACCAAATACAAAGGAGAAGATCATGTTCATACCAACGATGATTGCACAGAATACAAGGAGTAATGGTGCCTGTGTCACGATCAGGTAGATAGATGCCGGAACACCGATTACTGCAAAGAAGATATGAATCAGGAATGTACCAATTTCCTGTGCGCCACCAATATTTCCCATAAATTCTGGTTTAATTGTTGCCAATAACATGGTCAATGTAGGCATGATCAAATATTTGTTTCCAAGAAGACCGTTTAATAATGCCAGTCCAAAATTACTTGTTGGAATCAATCCTGCAAAGAAATCTGCAATTGCTGTAGAAATTGCTACGATTGCAAATGCAATCGCAAGTGCCTCTGCGATATCGATCAGTGCGACCGGTTTTGCTTTCCAGTAACTTGCTGCCTGGTTTTCACTTTCACCACTTGCTTTTCTTGCTTCTACTTCATCAATATATGGATGTTTAAATTTCTTCAAGAAGAATTTAATTGTTGGAATTGCAATCAGTACGAAGAAATAAAGTGCCATCAAAAGGTTATCTGCTACCACTGAAGAAGATACCATATCTCCGCTTGCTCCAAATGCATCAGACATGGCTACCATGTTTACACTTCCTCCTGTGTATGAACCAACCATCATAGCTGCTATCTTGTGCAGATCTGCAATCTGGTTATGTAACAGATAAAATGCTAAAATACCACCGACCAGTGTACCAATACCGCTGATCAGGTAAATTACAAGCACACGTCCACTTTCTTTCCAGATTTTCTTCACATTTGCATTAAACAAAAGAAGTGGTACTGCAAGTGGTACAACATATGACCATACAAAATCATATGCCGGTGCATCTGTCGGGATTACCCGGATGTTAGAAAGAATCATAGCTCCAATCAAAGCAATAACACAACCTGTTACTTTTCCTGCCCATTTGTACTTCTGCTCCATCCAGATAGCTAATGCTGCGACGACTACTAATATTGCAAACAACGCCCACGTATTATCCGCACTAATTAATGTTTTCATATGAATTCCTGCCTTTCTCAATCCTATAAACAAGTTACTTTTTCGTATTCTTTATTTCCATACTTCTTTGAATACTCGATAAAAATTCTTATAGCCAATCTTGTCAAGATCTTCCTGACTGTATCCCCTCTTCTTTAATACTGCCAGGATATTCTTTGCTTCTGCCTCATTAGAAATACCGTCGCCACTCGGTGAATCGACATGATCACTGAATGTCTTAAGCGCCTCTCCTCCAAGGTAGTCATCAAAGTCAAATCCAAGACCAATATGATCGATTCCGATCAGATCAGCAATATACTCGACATGGTCTGCCAAATGCTCGACATTTTGTTCATCGTGCTTTTCAGAAATAAACTCTCTCATACTGTTCATTCCCACCAGACCACCAGTCTTAGCAATCGCCTTCAACATGTCATCTGTCAGGTTGCGCATTGCCGGACATACACTACGTGCATTGGAATGTGATGCAATAATCGGTCCCTGCGCCAGATCAATGACGCCCCAGAAACATTTGTCATTTAGATGTGATACATCCATCACCATTCCAAGATCCTGAATCCGCTTTACGGCTTTCTTTCCTGCTTCTGTAAGTCCCCTTGTTACATCCACCGGCCATCCGGTTGCCAATGCGTTTAATTCATTCCAGGTAAGCATTGCATGTCTGACACCTACTTCATCATAAAAATAGTTGATCATATCAATGTCTTCCCCAATCTGGCTTAACCCTTCCATTCCGGTTACGATATTTAATTTTCCTTCTTTTGTGCCTTTTTCAAAATCATCATACTTCTTCACAAAATTCAGAATATCTGCAGAATCTTCCATTTCCTGCTTAATACTCTTTACAATCTGTTTGGATCGTTTCACTGGATCACTATCATATGGTGGATCGATCCAGATTACGAAAATTCCTCCTGTAACACCACCTTCCTGGAACTTATGCAGATGATGCTTACGAAAAATATCTCTTTCTCCGTGATCTACTGCACGGCAAGTTACATCTGTCCACACATCTCCATGTCCATCAAAAATCATTCTATCTTCTCCCTTCTGACATTTTCAAGACATCTCACATACCGATTATTTTTTCACCACCCTCCTGTTTCATCAGATTAAGAGTCTTTTTTCATTTTTATATATGCACGCCATGTTGTTGCAAATTTTTTCCACTCGATAAGACCATCTTCCTGGATTCTGGATCCGAGTGCCGCATGATGCGGTGCTTCTTTTACAACTTGTGGTGTAGTATATGCTTCTTCTGCAATCTGACGATATGCATCTACAAATTCATCAATATCATCCTTTGAGTAAGATTCTACAGGCTCTGGTGTAAAAGGTTCTGGAATGATTCTTGGATGATGACTTGTAAAATAATCTTGAAAACCATAATCCACGATTCGTCTGCAGATATCATCTGTCGTTACGCCTGTCTCGTCCGTCAATTCTTTCCAGCTCAGTCTTGCCTGTTCTAATCTGTATTTTCCTTTCGCATATGGCAAGGAAATTCCTTTTATCTCCAAAAGTTTTTTCAACATATAATTATTATTTAAAATCGACATTTCTGCAATCTGTTTCATTCCATCCGGGCCGAGAGTTCGAATATATGCATAGGTTCTCACAAGAACCGCAGGCACTCCATAAAATTTTCTTAACTTTCCAATGCTATCCGGACGATTATAATCCAGATAATATTTTTCTCCGTCAAATTCTACTGTCGGTGCTGCAACAAACTTTGCAAGCTTCTCACATACGCACTGTGCTCCGGCTGCCGGTCCCTGACATCCGTGCGGTGAAGAAAAGGATTTGTGCAGATTATAATGACACATATCAAATCCTGCATCTCGCGCTCTTGTAATTCCGAACAGTCCATTTAAGTTTGCCTGGTCATATACGCATAAGCCTCCAACTGCATGAACAATATCTACAAATTCTTTAATTTTCTCGTTGTAGATTCCGGTATCTTCCGGATTGGTGATCATAAGTGCGGCTGTATGTTCAGAAACGGCTGCTTTTAGAGCATCTATATCTGGCACACCGTTTTCATCTGGATATAAAGTGATTACCTTATATCCAAGCGTTGCAGCGGCACCTGGATTGCCCGGATGCGATAAAATGGTCGTAATAATCTCATTTCGCTGTTCACCCTCACCTCTGGATTCATGATAAGCACGAATTGTCTCTACATTTGCAAAGATTGCCTGAGTACCGCCTCCTGGCTGTAAGCTTACTTTATCCATACCTGAAATTGCCTTGATGTACTGTTCATCCCGATACATAATTTCCAGGATTCCCTGAATGGTCGACTCGTCCTGATACGGATGAACTTCGCTTAATTTTTCAGATCTCACCAATTGTTCGTGTATCTTCGGACTGTACTTCATAGTACAGGTTCCAAGGCCGATATCAATATTAAAATCTGTTCCAATCGTCTCCTGAGATAATCTCATATAATGTCTGAGTACCTGCATCTGAGACATTTCCGGAAGTTTCGGTGCTTTTTTTCGAATCAGATTCTCTGGAAGCAGCGTTTCTACGGTTCCTGTTGCTTTTGTAACTTTTTCATCTGCCTTTGGAACCAGGACGCCCCGTTCACCTGGATTGCCAAGTTTCATAATAATAGGTTCATCCCATCTCGCTTCGTGGAAATCTCGATTTGTCTTATAATATCCCATCACTATTCCCCCTTTACAATCCGCTTGAGGGCATCACGAAGATGCTCCATCTCTTCTAATGTCGTAATCTCTGATACACAATAAAGTGCACATTGCCCAAGCTCTGGGAAATCATGACTTAAGTCCTTTCCGCCAAATATGTTCTCTTTTAACAATTCTTTATTAATTTCTTCAACCGTCTTTCCAGTCTGGTTAAAATCTATTACAAACTCCTGAAACTTCGCATTCTCAAATCTCTTTGCCCGAACTTTCGGAATCTCATCTAAAATATCCTCCAGATATGCTGCATTCTGAATAATCGTCTCACCGAGTTCGTGCATGCCCTGCGGCCCCATACTTGCCAGGTACACACCTGCCGTAATTGCCCAGAGACCTGTTTCTGTTCCAAAATACTCTTTTGCATTCTCACGGCTTCCATGAGAGCTTCGATAATTCATCGCTCTTCCCCATCCATATGTATCTTCTTTCTCTGTCTCTGTAATTCCGTACATATAAGTTGGAAATTGTTCTACCAGATCCATATTCTGATTACATGCAATAAATCCTGCCTGACCACCGCCGAACTGAATGTGCATTCCAAGAGGCTGTATATCTCCACATACAATATCAGCACCCTGATTTACCGGGCTCTCCATAATTCCAAGCGCTGCCACCTCTGTCTGTACAACACAATAAGCTCCTGCATCATGTGCCAGTTTTGCAATTTCTTCTCCTCTTGTCTCAAAGTTACCAAGATAAGTTGGATTTTCAAAAAATACAGCCGCAACATTTTTCTTTGCCAACTGTTCTTTCAACTCTTCCAGATCCATAAGTCCTGTCTCTGGTTCATAAGCTATTTTTCTTACTTCTGCCACATTTCTACAATACTGTACGACCTGTGAATATATTTCCGGATTCATAGTCTTCGGAACAAGAATCACTTTTCCAGCCATTCCTTTTTCTCTGACTGCTCTGACTGCCATACGAAGCGAAGATGCCACCGCCTGACCGCCGTCATAAGTTGTATAACTTACAACATCTGTGTCCAAAAGTTCTCCCATCATGCTTGTGTATTCAAAGATTGCCTGCATCTTACCATGATCAGAATATGTATCTCCGCAGTAAGCAGTCAGGAACTCACCTCTGGAATTTATCTCATCGCAAATTGCCGGCACCTGATGTTTGTAACACCCGGCTCCAAGAAAGCTCGTATATTCTTCCGTTGTAATATCACGATTCAAAATTCCCATCACATGTCTTTTCAGTTCATATTCACTTCTGATCGGTTCCGGAATATCTAATCGTTCTTTATACAGCAATTCATCTGGAATTATACTTTTGTAAATGTCTTCTACGCTGTTGATCCCCAATTCATCCAACATTGCCTTCTTATTCTCTGGTACACTATTAGGCATATATGGATGTACAAAACTGTTTTCCACAAGAATCACTCCTTTCATGGCAGTTCACTTATTGATTATCTAAACATTTTTATTTATTTCACTTACAACACATACATTAGTCTTCAATCAGTGATTTCATCAAGTTATTTTGTTAATTTTTTGATATTTTTGCAATATTTTACAAAAAACAAAATAAGAAGCCGACCATTTGTCGACTTCTTTAAATATTCCATGATATTCATCTTTACCAAAGGCTATTTGCAGATTCTTTCTTTATCCAACCTTGTAAATAGCAGAATCAGAATTTTTGAATATAATTTTATAATACCCCTTTAAATACTCATCTGCATCTGCATCGCCTGTATCTACATGCATCGGCTGCCCGCCAAGTCCTGCCAGTTTTTCTTTTGTTGCTACAATTTCAATCTGTTCTTTTCCTACTTTTCTGATTACCCGTGGACTAATCTGCTGATTTCCTCTTCCTAACAAAAAACCATTTCCACCAATACAGGTCACCAGAATTTTTATATGACTGTATGAATTGACACAGTCCCACAATTCTCTTTCATTCGCATCTCGAAGTATGATTTTACCATTTCTGATCACATCCACTCCACGGACAGTTCCATGTACGTTCTTTTTCCCAGTATCCTCCTGCTCGTCATTTTCACACAATAACTCTTTTATCTTCCAGGTCGTTCCTCCCGGGCCGATAATATAAACCCAGTCCTTTTCCATTCGCAAGATTGCTGCCCTCGCTATTATAGTTGCGGACTCGCCTGACCCCAGATCCAATTCTTTTGCCTTTTGTAAATGTTTTCCATCACTTAATACTTCCAAAAATCCGTACAATTGGGGGCTTACGTTTCTGGAATCTAAATCCTTCTCTTCAATATCAAGAACTTCCCTCATTTCATAAGACATCTCTTTTCCTTCAAGCCACCCTGCCAACATCTCACCTGCCTGATATGGATTACAGGCATAACACGCAGAATACATCTTCACTCCTGCCGGGATTCCAAGAACCGTCACATCCGTACCAACAGCTTCACAAATGTCCCTTGCAGTCCCATCTCCTCCGCAAAACACGAGAAGATCCACTCCCTGTTCTTTCATAATTTGTGCACAAAGCTTCGTATCTTCTGCGCTGCTTGTATGGGCTTTGGGACATAACACCACATCACATGGAATTTTAAGTTTCTCAAGCAAAGCTTCTCCCATATCCCCTGGTGCACTTAGGATTGAAAAATTTTTTTCTCCCACCAATCCTTTATCTCCTGCAACTAAACTTGCGGTAAGATCTGCAATTTTGCTCATACAGCTTTCTGCTCTCTTGGGGGCTGTTCTTTCACAGCCTTCCAGCAAAAGCTTTTCTATTTTTTTGTAATTGTCACTTCCTTTTAGACCGGCTTTTCCACCAATTCCAGCATATGGATTTAGAATAAAACCTATTTTCTTTTTCTTAGTCTCCATCTTTTCCCCTGTGTTGTTGCTGTTTTATGTAAACTTTTTTATTGCTATATAATCTTAAAACTTTCTTTTATCGTTTTTATGTTATCAAATCAACAAATCAAGAATAATCTTTACAACAAAAACTCACTCATAACATAGTTGCTGACATCGATTCCACGATCTGTAAGTTTCACAAAGTCTTCTCCATCTTCCAGAAGTCCTTTCTGTTCCATGTCTCTTATCACATTTCCATAAACGTTCTCCATGCTCTCACCATACATCTTAAGAAATTTTATTTTTGATACACCTTTCATCATACGCAGGCCAAGGAACATCGTCTCTTCCATCTGTGCAGATACAGTTAACTTTTCCGGCTCTTCTCCATAATTAAATCTACTGTTATTGATCAGTGATGCAGCTCCGGTTCCAATTCCCAGATATTCTGTTCGCTCCCAGTATCCGATATTATGTCTGCAAGCATATCCAGGCTTTGCATAATTAGAAATCTCATATCTTTCATATCCGTATTTTGAAAGTATTTCTTTCGTTCTCCAATACATCTTACGCTCTGTCTCTTCATCAGGTAATTCGTCTGCATGACGCCCTTCCCCATACTCCTCATAAAATGGAGTACCTTCCTCCACGATCAGACTATATGCAGAAATGTGTTCCAGGGCAAGCTCTGCCACTGTTTTTAAGTTTTCCTCCCAGTCAGTAAGACTTTGTCCCGGAATTGCTGACATCAGATCAACATTAATATTCTCAAATCCTTCTGCTCTTGCCATATGATATGTTTCAAGAAATTCTTCATATGTATGAATACGCCCCAGTATCTGAAGTTCTCTATTTTTTGTAGATTGCAGGCCAATGCTTAATCGGTTAATTCCACATTTTTTATAACCGGAAAGCTTTTCCCTGTCTACAGTTCCTGGATTCATCTCAACTGTGATCTCTGCATTTTCTTCTACAACAAATGTATCACGGACTGCTGAAAATATCTGCTGCATCTGAAAAGCTGTCAAAGTAGAAGGCGTTCCCCCACCGACAAAGATACTGATAACACGGCAAGCCTTCGCCAGGTGCGCGTATGAGCGAATATCCTGACAAAGGCTTTTCACATAAGATTCCCTCTCATCCGCCGTTGACGGACCTGAGAGGAAATCGCAATATTTACATTTTTTTTTACAAAATGGTATATGAATATATAATTCTAATAATCTCATTATTTGTCATCCAACTTCAGTACACTCATAAATGCTTTCTGAGGAATCTCTACGTTACCAACCTGACGCATACGCTTCTTTCCTTCTTTCTGTTTTTCAAGAAGCTTTCTCTTACGGCTGATATCACCACCGTAACATTTTGCAAGCACATCTTTTCGCATTGCTCTTACAGTCTCACGGGCAATAATCTTTCCACCAATAGCCGCCTGAATCGGGATTTCAAAGAGCTGTCTTGGAATCTCTTCTTTAAGCTTCTCGCACATCTTTCTTCCACGTTCATATGCAGTATCTGCATGGACGATAAAGGAAAGAGCGTCTACTTCTTCTTTATTGACCAGAATATCCAGTTTCACAAGTTCAGATCTCTGGTATCCGTCCATCTCATAATCAAAAGAAGCATATCCTCTGGATCTGGACTTCAATGCATCAAAGAAATCGTAGATAATCTCGTTGAGCGGCAGTCTGTAATGCAGAACTGCACGGGTCTCTTCAATATATTCCATGCCAAGATACTCTCCTCGTCTCTCCTGACATAGATCCATAATCGTACCGATAAATTCGGATGTTACCATAATCTCAGCCTTTACCATCGGCTCTTCCATATATTCAATCTCAGAAGGATCCGGAAGATTAGACGGGTTTGTCAGTTCTATGACATCTCCGTTCGTCTTGTATACTTTATAAATAACTCCCGGTGCTGTTGTAACAAGGTCAAGATTATACTCTCTCTCCAGACGCTCCTGAATAATCTCCAGATGGAGAAGTCCCAAAAAGCCACAGCGAAATCCAAATCCAAGAGCAATGGAAGTCTCCGGCTCAAACTGCAGGGACGCATCATTTAATTGAAGCTTCTCAAGAGCATCCCGAAGATCCGGATACTTTGCCCCATCCGCAGGATACAGTCCACAGTAAACCATCGGATTCACTTTCTTATATCCCGGCAACGGCTCCTCGCAAGGATTCGCTGCATCTGTGATCGTATCTCCTACACGGGTATCTCCGACATTCTTCAAGCTGGCAGTAATATAGCCTACCATACCTGCTTCCAGCTCATCACATGGAATGAATTGTCCGGCTCCAAAATATCCGACTTCAACGACATCTGCCTCTGCTCCTGTCGCCATCATACGGATCTTCGTACCTTTTCTCACGGTACCTTCACGGAGTCTGCAAAATACGATAACCCCTTTATAAGAATCATATAGTGAATCAAAAATCAATGCCTTCAATGGTGCTTTCGGATCTCCGCCCGGTGCCGGGATCTTTTCCACGATCTGCTCCAGAACCTGATCTACATTCAGCCCTGTCTTTGCAGAAATAAGTGGCGCATCATGTGCCTCGATTCCAATGATATCTTCAATCTCTTCAATGACACGGTCCGGCTCTGCACTTGGAAGATCAATCTTATTAATAACCGGCATTACATCCAGATCATGATCCAACGCCAGATATACATTGGCCAGTGTCTGAGCCTCTACTCCCTGAGCTGCGTCTACGACCAGAATCGCGCCGTCACACGCTGCCAGACTTCTTGATACTTCATAGTTAAAATCTACATGTCCCGGTGTGTCGATCAGGTTAAAGATATACTCTTCTCCGTCTTTTGCCTTATATACTGTACGGACTGCCTGAGCCTTGATCGTGATTCCGCGCTCGCGCTCCAGATCCATATTGTCAAGCACCTGTGCCTGCATCTCGCGGCTCGTCAGAAGCCCTGTCTGTTCAATGATACGGTCTGCCAATGTTGATTTACCATGGTCAATATGAGCCACAATACAAAAATTGCGAATTTTACTTTGATCTATTCCTGCCACTTATCTTCTACCTCTTTATCTCTTTATCTTAAACTTTTTTCTATTATAATGATGTTGGAGTCAAAAGCCCCAACTATGATACCTGCAGATTGTTCGTGCGATGCACTCCCACAATGCTAATGCGCTACTTCTTTGGTGCACTATACTTCACAATGAACAACTCTACACTCATTGTATCACTGAGCCGTCCGGTCTTTACAGCTTCTTCTGTATCTGCCGCTTCTTCCATGATACCTTTTAGTTCTCTCATTGTAAAGCTTCTGCTCTGTTGCATGTATTTTCCTGCCACAAATGGATGAAGTCCCGCTTTTTTTGCGATGGTGCTTTTGTCTGCTCCCTGGTTCATCAGATCTTTCACCTGCAAAAGCAGACGGAATTGTCTCGCCAGCAAATATAAAATCCTCATCGGAGGTTCTTTTAACGCCAACAGATCATAATAATAATCCAAAGCTTTCCTTTGCTGCCTTGTTGCAACTGCTTCAATCATATCAAAAATCTTATTCGTGATCTGCGTCGTACAGATTGCATCAATATCCGCCACCGTAATCTCATTTCTTCCAAGCGTATAAGAAAACAGCTTTTCCATCTCCCGCTCCAGATTCTCCATGTCGGTTCCAGTTCGGGACAACATGTATTCTGCAGTGGACTGCTTAATCTGCCTGCCTTCACGCTTTATATTACCAGCAAGCCACAAAAGCAATGTCTTCTCATCCTGTCTTCCAAGCTCGACCACTCTTCCAGTATCCTTTACAGCCTTATACATCTTACTCCGCTTGTCAACTTCACTCTCCACAAATACAAAGCAGACCGTTTCCGGCATGCTCTTAATATAATCTGCAAACTTTGCATCTGCATTCTTAAATAAGCCAGAATCTTCAATCACAATGAGACGCTTTTCTGCAAAAAATGGCATTGTCTCTGCCAGATCTATAATCTCCGGTACATTGATCCCCTTGCCTTCATAATGCGCATAGTTCACTGTATCACCTTCCGGAAGCACAGCTTTTGTCAATCTGTCACGGTACTGCTTTTTCAGATAGGCCTCTTCTCCATACAAAAGATATGCCTGCTTGATATTCCCTGTTTTCAAATCTTCATTCAGATTCTTCATAAGCTGTCGTTTCGCTCCCTTCCTTAAGAGTATACTGAATTTTCCCACCGAATTCAACCGTGATTTCAATTCCTCCACAATTTGCCGTAGCTAAGATCCGGCTGCCGGTTTTTTCTAATCTTTCGATAGTTTCTCTGTGCGGATGCCCATATGAATTCTCTATCCCAGCCGATATGATGGTGTACTTTGGTCTGACTTTCTGAAGAAATGTTTCAGAAGAGGAATTTCTGGAACCATGATGTGCCGCCTTCAATACCTCAAATGCTTTTTCAGGACAATATTTTTCTATAGATTCACAAAGTTTTTCTTCCCCTATACCTTCCACATCCCCGGTAAATAAAAAATCAAATTCCCGGTAACTGACAGATAAAACCATGGAAGCTCCATTACCAGTTTCTCCGGAATAATCACTCCCCGGACAAAGACAGAGGATTTTCATTCCCTGTTTTTCAATCTCCTGTCCTTGCTCCATAACCGCTACCTGCACTCCATTTTCTATTGCATATATTGCTAATTTTTTCAGGCTTTCGTCCCAAACACTTTCTTTTGGAAATACAAGCGTTTTAATCTTCACACCGATTTTCTGCCTCGATATCATTTCTTCAATTCCGTTCGTATGGTCACTGTCACCATGGGAAATGAACACATAATCCAGTGTTCCGACTCCTTTCGATAACAGATATGGCTCGATCCTGTACTGCCCGACATTCTTCACATCACTGCTCCCTCCGTCAATCATACAGGTCATACCTCTGGGACTCTTTAAAAATATTCCATCACCTTGACCCACATCCAACACCGTCACTTGCATCTGCGACAAACTATCAAAACGGTGAAGCAGAACAAATAATCCCAAAGCACATAACATTCCTGTCAATATATTTCCACGTTTTCTTTGTTTTTCAAATTCCTGTTCTTCATTGCGTTCCTGCCCTTTCGCATACTCTTTTTTCTGAGTATGTTTCTTTTCATAGTAGTATATAACATATATGCCCACTACGCAGCCGTAGTAGAACAATATCTGCCAGATCTTAATTCTTCCAATAACGACTCTTGCCCCAGGAAGTTCCAAAAAAAACTCACAGCATCTTTCATAAATCGTCAGAATAAAGCCACAGATTCCCAGCATACACTTTCCTGGAATCTTGAACATACCAGAGCACAACATACATATAAAACTTCCAGTAATTCCCAGGCTCAGCAAAATTGTCATGAGCGGAATTACAAGCAGATTTAAAAATGTTGCATAGAGTGGAAATTCATAAAAAAAATACAGAACAACAGGTAAAAGAAATAATTGCATTTCTATGTTGCTTATTATCATGCTTTTTATTTGTATTATCCAAGCCTTATTTTCTCTGTTTTTCTGAATGTCTATCTCTGTTCTTGTTTTTGCTTTCTCCATCTGTCCGGCTGGCATTATAACCACCACTGCAAATACTGCCAAAAATGACAGCCAGAACGCCCCGTCGTAAATACTGAGCGGCCGCCAGATGAGTACTACTGCCGCTGCCACAGAAAGTGCCGTCACACTGTCATAATGTCTCCCCGCGATTTCTGCACCTACCCGGAACAAATACATAATACCGGCACGGATCACAGATACTGTAACCCCAATCATCAATACATAAAGAAAGAAAAAGAATATGCCTCCGATTCCTCCTATCGTATAACTTCCTGTCAGTTTTCTAAGTAACTGATAAATTCCGATCCCGATTACCGACAGGTGCAAACCGGAAATTGCCAATATATGTCCGATTCCGTTCACCTGATATAGTTTTTTTATCTCTGTGTCCATCTGGGATTTTTCTCCAAGAAGTATAGTGCTTAAAATACTGCCGTTTTTCTCTCCCGCTTCACTCAGTAATGTATTTCTACAATGTACTCGTATATTCTCCAATACATTTTGTATCCGTTTTACTGTGTGGTCTGTTATTCTTAAAGTTTCACTCCATACTTTTCCGTGAATATTCTGCCTTTGATAATAGGCTTTCTGATTAAAATTCCCCGGATTACGCGCAGTTTCAAAAAAACTAAGCTTCCCTTCCGCCTCCACCTCATTTCCTATCTGTATCTTATTTTTCTTCTCATCATAAATGAGCATTCTGGGTTCTTTTATTAACGATTGCTGACTTTGTTGATTTTGTTGACTCTGTTGATCTTTCTGAAAATAGACAGAACATTTTTTCAGATATAATATCTGATACTTTTCTTTTTCTTCTTTTTTATATACCTGGCCCCTGACAATCAGCCAATCATCTTTTTCTCCATATTGTTCAACAGGAGAAGGGCGAAGCTCTGACACGAACTTCGCACCTGCCCCGGCTGTCAGGATTCCGATTAAAATTGCGATCACCAGGCATAAACTGCATAGTGGTCTGTTTTTCAAATGATTAGTCCTCCACAATATCTTCCCGCTCTGTAAGCGGCTGGCTAAGATCCACCTGATCCTGATACTTAAGATTTGAATCTCCATTAACCAGAATCTGTACTTTTGATGCACTTCCTCCTCGAATTATAGAATTTACGATAGAATAAATAGTAACTTCCGGCTGTATATCTGTCATATTCAAAAATCCATTATCAAAATTCACATAACATACATCATCTTTCACAGACACACCCAAAAGTACCGTATCCATAGGAATGACCTTTTTATAAGTTTCTGCAAAAGGTCCTTTCATCAGTTCTTCTACAATCAACTTCTCTTTCAATGTATTGCTGTTGTACCGGACATGTTCTGTCTCAGTCACAAGCTTATCTCCCTCACTGTTTGCAAAATACAATTCAAGATCTACACTTTGATATGTATGAAGTGTGGAACCTATATTCTGAACAAAATATTCGTCATTCATAGCTCCGATTTCGTTACCATTCGCATCACACAATGGATCCCCACCAATATATAATTTTACAGAATCAACCCCATCAATCTGTATCAGTGACTGAACCAGTGACGCACGAAAAAGAAGTTCCGGCACTTTTTTCACATTTTTATATTCCTGATTAAAAGATATCCCCAGTCGTCCATTTGTAAGTTCCCATTTTTCCACTTTTATCTTTTTGGGAAATGTACTCTTTACTTCTACATCTTCTGGATTTTTCTTCAGTTCTTTTAGCATAGATTCAATCTTCTCTTCCGTAGTATCCCCTTCTATTTGAACTTTTTCCTGTTCCAGTGCCTGGGTCTGTACATTTACATAATACAGTTCATAAGTTTCCTCACCCGTATCATTTTTCTTACAGGACATAAGGAGAGCCACACATATAAGAATCCCTAACAAAGCGGTAAATTTCCTTCGTTTATTCATACTGCCTCTCCTTTCTATGACACGTAAGTCAATGGAATTTTCACTGTAAATGTTGTTCCTTTTCCCGGCTGACTGTAAACCTTAATCGCACCTCTGTGCATAACAATTGCACTTCTTGCAATCGCAAGTCCAAGTCCGGTTCCTCCGATTTCTCTGGAGTGAGACTTATCTACCCGGTAGAATCTCTCAAAAATATGATCTGTCTCCTCCGGTGCGATTCCAATGCCGGAATCAGCCACTTCAATATAAAACAACTTGTGATCTGCATTTAACGCCACATGCACCCAGCCATTTTCCTGATTATATTTAATCGCATTTTCCACCAGGTTTGTGATTGCAAGCGATAATTTTACTTCATCTACCTCCGCAGTCACCGGTCGGAAACTTTCAAACACCACCTCTATATTATTTTTTGCCGCAATTGGACGAAGCTGTTTTAATATTCTTTCCACAAGAGTATTAATGTTCACGGAAGAAATATTCATCGTATCCGCTGTTTTGTCCATTTTAACAAGAGATAGAAGATCATTAATAATCTTGTTCTCACGCTCTATTTCTTCTGACAGATCCCCCATAAACTCCTTGTACAACTCCACCGGAACATCTTCCTGTGTCAGCAATGAATCTGATAATACCTTCATAGACGTAAGTGGTGTTTTCAATTCATGAGACACATTTGACACAAATTCTGTCCTTGAATCATCCAACACCCGGAGTCTTCCCAGCATTTTATTAAATGCTTCTGTCATCTGTCTCGTCTCTGTATATGCATTTTCATGGAGCATACTTTCATCATAGCCTGCCGTTGCATTTTCCAGTGATCTGGTAATTCTGATGAATGGCCGGACCATAAGCTTACTGAATACCAGTGCTATAAGCACCCAGATGATCAGGATTACGCCTCCTACTGTTCTGACACTTGACCGTAGTTCATGAAGTGTATCTACGATCGTATCTGTGGACACACTGACTAACATAACGCCCTTTACTTCATTGGTCTGTGAATCAGTAATCGGTGAAGTCACTTCAATATAGCGGTTCCCTGAATCATAATGGCTGGTTCCCTGCCCTTTTAAACACTGAATCACATCACCTGAAACAATGGTCTTTCCATCGTCCATTCCATATGTATCTTCCATAATCTGAAAATTATCATCGATCAACATCACCCGACCATTGTAAATATTTGTCAACTGGTCGAGTTCTGTCTTTATAAATTCTGAATTTTTTCCCTTCAGGTCACTGCTGTCACCCAATTGATTGCATAGAATTGTACATTGACTCTGAATCTCGGCAGTGCGTACATTCACTGCCCTTTTTTCATAAGTACTAAGGAGTACCCCTTCAATGATCAGCACCGGAATGATCCCTGCCAGAATGATCAGGGATCCAATCTGAAACCTGAGACTCCCTAGTCTGCTTCTTTTCAAATACTTCTTAACCCCTAAAATAATAACCAACTCCCCACTTCGTATGTACATACTTCGGATCACTCGGATTCTTTTCTATCTTCTCCCGAAGTCTCCGGATATGTACATCGACAGTTCTTGCGTCACCGGGATACTCATATCCCCATACGATATTCAGAAGATTCTCTCTGCTATAGACTTTATCCTGATTCATTGCAAGAAGCTCCAGAAGATCAAATTCCTTTGCTGTCAGATTCACTTCCCGTTCTCCGATCACAACTCTTCTTCCTTCGCAGTCGATCTTCATATCGCCTTTGACAATCTGTCTTCCTTCCGGCCGTTCCTCTGTCTGTCTTTCGGTCCTTCTCATGATTGCCTTGATTCTTGCCTTCACTTCCAGAATGTTAAATGGCTTCGTGATATAATCATCTGCACCATATTCCAGTCCGAGGATCTTGTCCATATCCTCGCCTTTTGCTGTCAGCATCACAATTGGCACATCAGAAAATTCACGTACCTGCTGACACACCTGAAATCCATCCAGTTTAGGCAGCATCACATCCAAAAGAATAATGTTATACTTATTCTCACGGATCAGTTTCAATGCTTCCTCACCGTCATAGGCACAGTCCACATCCATACCATCTTGTTCCAGACTGAACCTTATTCCCTTCACAATCAGTTTTTCATCGTCTACTACTAATACTTTTCTGCTCATTGCCAGTCTCCCCTGTCAAATCTTAATCTGATCTTTTAATTTCTGAAAGGTCCCCTTTTTGATTCCTTCTACTTCCATAAGCTCTTCTATCGAGCGGAATTCGCCATGTTCTTCCCGGTATTTTAAAATTGCCTGTGCACGCACATCACCAATTCCATTTAATGTCAGCAATTCTTCTTTTGAAGCTGTATTCAAATTAACTTTTCCGTCATCCTGCCCGGATACATTTTCCGCAGCCTGCACACTGAATGTCTCATCATTCTCAGATGCATTTCTGGTTGACGTAACTTTTCCGGAATCTACCTCTTCCTGTGACGGAACATAAATCTGCTGCCCGTCCTTTAGAAGCTCAGCCTGATTCAGATAAGAAAAAGCGGCAGTTGTAGTCATACCTCCTGCTGCCTCTATCGCTTCAAAAACTCTGCTATCCTGTTGTAATTCATAGACTCCTGGCTGATTTACATAGCCGCACACATGTACATACAGCTTCTCTGGTCTATCTTCTGTGTCAGGCACCGCATCATCTTTCTTCTTAGCAATGTCTTCTTCCTTCACTTTTCCGACATCTTCTGTGGCATCTTCTCTTGAGTCTTCCGGTGTACTTTCCGGTTCTTCTTCCCTGACAGACACTGTCTTAAGATCTGTCTCCTGTGACTTTTTCTGGCAGCCCACACAAAATACCACGCACATAATTACAACCACGCTTCTGATAAAATACCTGTATTTCCACCTTGTCCTACTCATATGTCCTCCTTTGTAATTCTCATACAAAGTGGCTTGTACCCTCAAAATGTAAGACAGTTTTATTTTACTATCTCCATTCCAAAATTGCAACTGCGATCCGCCAAAGAGACGTAAAATCACTTCTATTATTTCCACTGAAAAATTGCAATTCCAATCAGTGCTATCCCCATGCCGATTACTTTTCTCCATTCCAGAGGTTCTTTATCAACCCCAAACAATCCGAGAAGTTCAATCCCATAAGCTACGATCAACTGTGCGATAACAATCAGTAATGCTGCTTTTGCCGGGCCAAGCTGGTTCATTGCCCGAATTACTGTAAGTGTAATTCCAGCTCCGATCACTCCTCCCAAAAGCAGATATCTGGGCTCTACTTTCATAAGTACCATCGGATTATCTCTACCTGCAATCAGCCAGGCAATCAGACAGACGGCAAATGCAGTAAGCTGCACCCATGCATTGCCAACCCACATACCTGTCGTCTTGGTAACTTCTGTATTAAAAACACCTTGTATACTCATCAATGCCCCTGATAAAAGAGCAATAAAAAAACCGACCATTGTGATACCTCCTTACCTGTCGTAATTAGTATATCCGTGCGTCGGTTTTTATATTCCTTTTTATAAATGCCAGATACATTTCATGATGCCTGCGGATTGCTCCACATTTTTTCACTCTGCTATTATTACAGAACCTTTTTCAAAATCTCCAGCATCTCATCTACATGCTCTTTTTCAATCACAAGTGGCGGAACCAGGCGAAGTACATTCCCCTTTGCACTGATAATAAGAAGTCCTTCTTTCAGTGCCTCCGAGCTAATCTCTCCTACCGGCTTCTTAACCTTAATCCCCTGGATAAGTCCAATTCCTCGTCTCTCCAGAACTGCGTCATTTGCTGCAACAAGTTCATCCAGCTTTTCTGTCAGATACGCGCCAATCTCACGCACATGAGCTGTGAGATCATATTTTTCAAATAACTCCAGCGTCTTGGCAACTGCTGCACACGCCAGCGGATTTCCACCATAAGTTGTTCCGTGATCTCCCGGCTCAAGAGAATATTCTGCCACTTCTTTTGTCATGGCAAATGCTCCTACCGGAACTCCATTTCCAATTGCTTTTGCCATCGTCATGATGTCCGGTTTTACACCATATCCCTGCCATGCAAACATAGAACCTGTACGTCCCATACCACACTGAATCTCGTCACAAATCAGAAGAATTCCTTCTTCATCACAAATCTGGCGGAGTCCTTTCATAAATTCATCAGTAGCCGGAGTGATTCCGCCTTCCCCCTGAAGAGCTTCCAGAATAATTGCGCATGTCTTATCACTTACCAGTGCTTTTACACTGTCAAGGTCATTGTATTTTGCAAATTTCACGCCCGGTATCAGTGGCTCAAATGGCGTTCTGTAATGCTCTGTTCCGGTAACAGACAATGCTCCCATACTTCTTCCATGGAAAGAATCTTCCATAGCAATGAACTCATAACGTCCGGTACCTTTTTTGTAAGCATATTTTCTGGCAGCTTTTAATGCACCTTCAATTGCCTCTGTACCACTGTTAGTAAAAAATACTTTATCCATCTCACATGCTTTCAAAAGTGCTTTTGCTGCTTTTCCGCACGTTGTATTATAGTATAAATTCGAAGTATGTGTCAGAAGATCGATCTGATTTTTTAATGCAGTCTTATACTCTTCATTACTGTATCCAAGTCCACATACCGCAATTCCTGCCGCAAAATCCAGATACTTCTTTCCTTCTGTATCATAAAGATAAACACCCTCACCATGATCTAAGACAACCGGAAAACGGTTATATGTATGGACCAGTTCTGAGTTTGTCTCTTCCATATATGTATTTGTCTGATTATTCTCCATCATAATACCTTCT
Source organism: Dorea sp. 210702-DFI.3.17 (assembly GCF_020560825.1). Classification (NCBI taxonomy): domain Bacteria; kingdom Bacillati; phylum Bacillota; class Clostridia; order Lachnospirales; family Lachnospiraceae; genus Dorea; species Dorea sp. 210702-DFI.3.17. Next base: position 49,519 of record NZ_JAJCNB010000011.1, on the reverse strand, counting down.
CTCACTGTCATTTAAAATAGCTGTACCAATTCCTTTGTTTGTAAAGATTTCAAGCAGCAGGCAGTGTGGAATTCTTCCATCCAGAATATGAACCCTGGATACCCCACTCTCAATAGCCTCGATACAGTTGTTGATCTTCGGAAGCATTCCGCCACCGATATATCCATCTCCCACCAGCTTATGAGCCTCTGATACTGTCAGTTCAGAAATCAGTGTGGATGAATCCTGTGGATCCTTATAAACTCCTTCAATATCTGTCAGAAATGCAAGCTTCTCTGCTTTCATGGCTTTTGCAATCGCACATGCTGCATCATCTGCATTAATATTGTATGTATTGTTGTCATCGTCCAGTCCTACCGGGCAAATGATCGGAAGGAAATCTTTTTCCAGAAGATCGTAAAGAATATCCGCATTTACATTTGTCACATCACCGACAAATCCGATATCTTCACCATTTGCATATTTTTTCTTTACAGAGAGAAGTCTTCCGTCTTTTCCACTGATGCCGATTGCGCGGACTCCCAGGCTCTCTACAAGCTGAACAAGACTTTTATTTACCTTGCCCAGAACCATCTCAGCCAGCTCCATAGTTGCCTCATCGGTCACACGAAGTCCATTCTTAAATTCCGGTTTCATACCAACTTTTCCAACCCAACGGCTGATTTCCTTACCGCCGCCATGAACAATGATCGGTTTGAAGCCTACCAGTTTCAAAAGTGTGACGTCCTGAATGACTCTTGCTTTGAGTTCCTCGTCAACCATGGCACTTCCACCATATTTTACTACGATAATCTTACGGTTAAAACGCTGGATATATGGAAGCGCTTCAATCAGTACTTCTGCTTTATCCAAATATTGCTGCATATCTTTATTCATGTCCAAAAACTTCCCTTCTGTCGTCCAACTACTAGTTTCTAACAATTATCTGTACTTTAACTTCTGTAATCTGCGTTAATATTGATATATTCATGTGTCAGATCACAGCCCCATGCGGTCGCACTGTAATCGCCCATTTTGATATCTGCCGTTGCTGTGATCTCAGGCTCAGATAAAATCTTTGTGGCTACTTCTTCACTATAATCTGTTGCCACACCATTTTCAATAATCTGAAGCTTTCCAGCTTTACTTTCAAAGAACAGATCCACCTTTTCCGGATCAAACTGTACACCGGAATATCCCATTGCACAGAGAATTCTTCCCCAGTTTGCATCATGTCCGGCAATTGCAGCCTTTGTAAGATTGGAGCATACAACTGATTTTGCAAGTGTCTTTGCCTGCTTTATACTCTCTGCTCCTACGACTTTCACCTCAAATAAAGCAGTCGCTCCTTCTCCATCTCCTGCCATTTTCTTGGCAAGTGTCTCGTTGACCATGTGAAGTGCCTCTTTAAATGTCTCATACTCCGGACTTGCGTAAGTGATCTCCTGATTGCCTGCCAGACCATTTGCAAGAAGAATTGCTGTATCATTAGTAGATGTATCTCCATCTACAGAAATCATGTTATAAGTATCTTCTACGTCTTCACTCAGCGCCTTCTGCAGTGCCTCTTTTGTAATTGCGGCATCTGTTGTGATAAATGCAAGCATCGTGCACATATTCGGGTGGATCATACCGGAACCTTTGGACATCCCTCCGATTGTGACTGTCTTGCCGCCAATCTCTATCTCAACTGCCATCTCTTTTTCTACTGTATCAGTAGTCATGATTGCAAGAGCTGCATCGTGTCCGCTCTGTAGACCTTCTGCTTTCTTTCCTGCCAGCACCTGGATTCCGTCCACCAGCTTCTGCATCGGAAGCTGCATTCCGATGACTCCTGTAGAACCAACCAGGACACCTGCTGCGTCAATATTAAGCGCTTTCGCTGCTGCCTCGGCTGTCTCTTTGCAATATCCCATGCCTTCTTCACCGGTACATGCATTGGCAATTCCTGAGTTTACAACAACTGCCTGCACGCCTGCGCCACTGTCTACTATCTGGCGATCCCATTTAACCGGAGCTGCCTTTACAACATTTGTTGTAAATGTTCCTGCAGATACACAAGGCACCTGGCTATAGATCAATGCCATGTCGGTACGTCCCTGATATTTAATCCCTGCGGCTGTACTTGCAGCCTCATATCCCTTCGCAGCTGTTACGCCGCCTTTTATCTGTTTCATATATTCCTCCTGAAGTTTCCTTCTATTTATTCACTTATTTTACAAAGCTTTTTCTTCATATTCAAGAATGCCTCGGCATTCTTATGATGCCTGCAGATTTCTCTGCACTTCGCACTTGCCTCATTCTCAGTTACTGAATAAATGCAGTGATATTCGCCTCATTTAATATAAAGTCGTAATAATTCAAATCTTCCCGCTTCTTCCAGCCAATCTCTTTCCAGAATGCATTTCCTATATCATTCTTTGTAAATGCAATTAAAGAAACGTTGTTGATTCCTTCTGTTTTTAGTGCTTCCATTGCAAATACAACCATTGCTTTTCCGATTCCGCGCATGCGGTATGCTTCATCCACACAGACATGATAGAGACACCCCCGTCTTCCGTCATGTCCACATAAAATAGCACCAACAATCTTATCATCTTCAACTGCTACCACACTCGTTGTTGGATTTCTCTTTAAAAAGCGCTCCACACCTTCTTTTGAATCATCCACACTTCGAATTCCAAAACCATGTATTTTCATCCAAAGATCATGCACCTGTTCATAATCTTCAATTGTCATTGTTCGTATCATTTTATTTCTCCCCTCAGATTTGTTCTATGGGAACATCGGAACAAGTTCCAGTCCTTCGCTTTCTGGAAGTCCGAAAAGAAGGTTCATATTCTGAACCGCCTGTCCAGCTGCACCTTTTACAAGGTTATCGATGGCTCCCATCATAACAATACGGTTCGTTCTTGGATCCAATTTGAATCCGATATCTACATAATTGCTGCCTTCTACCCATTTTGTCTCCGGACATACGCCTTCACCAAGCACACGCACAAACTTCTCGTCTGCATAATATTTATCATAAATTGCTTTTACTTCTTCACCTGTTACATCTTTTTTCAATGTAGCATACTCTGTTGCCAGTATTCCACGATTCATCGGGACAAGATGTGGTGTGAAACTGATGGTCACATTTTCACCTGACGCATATCCAAGCTGTTCTTCAATCTCCGGTGTATGTCTGTGAGATGCTACACCGTAAGCTTTCATGTTCTCATTGACTTCACAGAAAAGATTCGGAACCTTTGCTCCTCTTCCTGCTCCGGAAGTACCGGATTTCGCATCTACAATGAGTGTCCTCATATCAATGATCCCTTCTTTTGCCAGCGGATATGCTGTCAGAATAGAGCAAGTTGTATAGCAGCCCGGATTAGCGATCAGTCTTGCGCCTTTTACTTTATCACGGTTCACTTCGCAAAGTCCATAAACAGCTTCTTCAATAAATTGCGGACTCTTGTGCTCGATACCATACCATTTTTCATATACCTTAACATCTTTGATACGGAAATCTGCACTTAAATCTACAATTTTTGTCTTGCCTAAAATATTCTCGTTAATGACAGAAGCCAGAAATCCCTGAGGAGTCGCTGTAAAAATCACATCTACCTGATCTGCCAATGCTTCGATATTATCATCCATGCATTTTGCATCTACAATCTGAAACATATTGCGATATACATCTGCATACTTCTGATCAATATAGCTTCTTGAGCCATACCACACAATTTCTGCCTCCTTATGTCCCATTAAAATACGAACGAGTTCTCCACCTGCATAGCCTGTGGCTCCGATGATTCCTACTTTTATCATTTTTGTACCTTCCTTATATTGTAAAATCTAAAACTATCATTGTATACACTTCAATCCATGTGCATGATTATACAGCTTATATGTATAATATTCAAGTGTTTATGCATAACTTTTTAATATTATGCATATTATCCAATCTCATGAATACTTTTGCACAATTTCACAGCATATTTTAATCTTTACTCTTTATCCTTCTGCCTGTAAAAGTGCAACAGCTAATAACTACTGCAGTAGAATTTTCTCAGTTCCTGTGACTTTGGGCTATGGAAATGAGACTGGAGAAATCATGGCAGCCTTTGCTGACATGATTTTCTGTTCTATCAGGCTCATTGGAATGCTCAGCACAACGGAACTGGATACGAGAAAATTCTACGTTTAAGTATTCCCTTCCACTTTTACGGGCGAATCTGTCCATCTCCAAAAATCACATACTTTGTCGTAGTGAGTGCTTCTAATCCCATCGGTCCTCTTGCGTGTAATTTCTGTGTGCTGATTCCTATCTCTGCTCCGAATCCGAATTCGAATCCATCTGTAAATCTGGTCGATGCGTTGACATACACTGCTGCCGCGTCGATTTCATCCTGGAATTTCAGCGCATTTGTATAATCTTTTGTAATGATGGACTCGGAATGTCCGGTGTTATACTTATTAATATGTGCAATCGCTTCTTCTATGGAAGAAACTGTCTTCACGGAAATGATTGCATCCAGATATTCTGTGCCCCAGTCTTCTTCTGTTGCCGTCACAATCTCCGGTACAATCTCGCGAGCACACTCATCCCCCCGGACTTCTACGCCTTTTTCACAAAGCGCTTTATAAATAACCGGAATGGCCTGTTCTGCGATTTTTTCATGAACCACAAGTGATTCACATGCATTGCATACGCCGAGACGCTGTGTCTTTGCATTGACAACAATCGGGACTGCCATGTCAAGGTCTGCAGTCTCGTCCACAAAAATATGACAGTTTCCGGTTCCTGTCTCAATAACCGGGACCGTACTGTTCTGCACTACATTTGCAATGAGTCCTGCTCCGCCTCTTGGTATCAGAACATCAATATATTTATTTAGCTTCATCATTTGATTGACAACTGCACGATCTGTATTTTCAACAAGAAGAAGCGCATCCTCTGGAAGATTACATTTTTTCAAACCTTCCCGAATCACCTTTGTCACGGCAAGATTGGAATGGATTGCATCAGAACCTCCACGTAGGATTACAACATTTCCTGTCTTAAAGCAAAGTCCAAAAGCATCTGCCGTTACGTTCGGGCGCGATTCATAAATGATTCCGACCACCCCAAGTGGAACCACTCTTTTTCCAATACGAAGGCCATTCGGTCTGACCTTTTCCCACAATGTTGCACCAATTGGATCTTCCAGATCAGCAATCTGTCTGAGACCTTCAGCCATTCCGGCAATTCTTTCTTCCGTCAGGCGAAGACGGTCAATCAGAGATGCTTTCATACCGTCTTTCTCAGCTTTTTCAATATCCTTTTCATTTTCTGCCATAAGATAGCTTTTCTGATTTTCCAGTTCTTCCGCTACTCTTCGAAGTCCTTCATTTTTCTGATTTTGGGAAAGATGCTGAACCTGTGCTGAAACTGATTTTGCACGCTTCCCAATCTCGTGTATGTAATCCATATGACGCCCTCCTGCTTCTATTGTACTTGTTCTTTTTAACAAAATGCCTTTTCCTATACGAAAATAGACAAGACTTACATCTTGTCTATTTTATCTTATCCTTTTGAAATGATTTGTCAAGTTTTTACTTCCAGTCAAACTTCCGATAATAGTAAACTAAGCTTCATCAATAGCTTTTCCAATATCATGTCTCATATACTTATTGTCAAATTTTACCCATTCTGTTGCTGCATAAGCATTAGCTCTCGCTTCTTTCAAATCCTTTCCTTTTGCTGTCACACCAAGAACACGACCTCCGTTTGTAACGATCTGGTCTCCGTCAAATTTTGTTCCGGCATGGAAGCAATAGTAACCATCGTGTTTATCAAATTCCTCCAATCCTGTGATTGGCAGACCTTTGTCATATTTTACCGGATATCCGTCACTTGCAAGCACGACACACACTGCTGCATTGTCTTCGAACTGAAGGTCGATCTGATCCAATGTCCCATTAATGCAGGCTTCCATGACTTCAATAATATCATTCTTCATTCTTGGAAGTACGACCTGAGCCTCCGGATCTCCAAATCTGGCATTATACTCCAGTACTTTCGGTCCGTCTGGTGTCAGCATGAGTCCGAAGAAAATAATTCCTTTGAATGGGCGGCCTTCTGCTTTCATGGCATCGACTGTTGCCTGATATACATATTTGTTGCAGAAATCTTCAACTTCCTTTGTATAAAATGGACTTGGTGAAAATGTTCCCATTCCTCCAGTGTTGAGTCCAGTATCTCCATCTCCGGCACGCTTGTGATCCTGAGCACTTGTCATGGTCTTAATTGTGTTGCCATCTACAAAAGAAAGTACGGAAACTTCACGACCTGTCATAAATTCTTCAATGACCATCTCATTTCCTGCAGAACCGAATTTCTTATCCAGCATAATCTCTTTGACACCATCTTTTGCTTCCTCCAGTGTATTGCAGATCAAAACTCCTTTTCCAAGAGCCAGTCCATCTGCTTTTAATACAATTGGAAATTTTGCCTCTGTCTCCAGATACTTAATTGCCGCATCCGGATCTGTAAAATTCTCATATGCTGCAGTTGGGATATTGTATTTTTTCATTAAATCTTTTGAAAATGCTTTGGAGCCTTCCAGAATTGCTGCATTTTTCTTTGGACCGAATGCACGAATCCCTGCTTTTTCCAGTTCATCTACAAGGCCACCTACAAGCGGATCGTCCATTCCTACAATTACAAGATCTACTTCTTTTTCCTTAGCAAAGGCTACAATCTTATCGAACTCCATCGCTCCGATAGGTGCACATTCTGCCAGTGCTGCAATTCCGGCATTTCCCGGTGTACAGTAAATCTTATCGACCTTCTCACTCTTTGCAACACTTTGTGCAATTGCATGCTCTCTTCCGCCGCCACCTACGATTAATACTTTCATTTTATTCCCTCCTGCTGCTTTTATGATATAGGTTTTCATGTATCAAAACGAACTGCAAGTTTCCCTACAGTTCGTATTCTTACTATATAATATGAGTTCTTCCATCCTCTACTTTTACTTTTCCATTTGCGATCAAGTCAATTGCTTTCGGAAGTATCTTCCACTCTGCCTGCTCCATGACACGTCTCTGCAATACTTCCGGTGTATCTCCTTCTTCAACTTCCACTGCCTTCTGTAAAATAATCGGACCAGTGTCTGTTCCTTCATCTACAAAATGAACCGTCGCGCCCACAACTTTGACTCCTCTTGCGAGTGCTGCCTCATGAACTTTCAATCCATAATAGCCTGTTCCGCAAAATGACGGAATGAGAGACGGATGGATATTAATGATGCGATTGCGGTATTTTGCAATCATTTCTGGCGGAATCACTACAAGGAATCCTGCCAGCACAATCAGATCTGGATTCAGTTCATCCATCTTCTCCAGAAATTTCTGATTGAATGTTGCTCTGTTGGCATAATCTTTTGGGGAAATGCAGCAATTTGCAATTCCATGTTTTTTAGCCCGCTCAAGTGCATATGCATTTTTATTATTGCTGATCACGCCTGCAATCTTCGTATTCGTAATTGTCCCATTTTCCACCGCATCAATAATAGCCTGAAGATTCGTTCCGCCACCAGATACAAGAACTACTACATTTAACATAATGTAACTCCCTTTTCTCCAGCCTCAATATGACCAATCACATACGGTTTGTCTCCTGTTGCTTTAATTGCTTCCATAGTCTTATCTACATCAGCCGGATCAACTGCAACAATCATTCCGATACCCATGTTGTATGTATTATACATCGCATGCTCATCAACATTTCCATCTTTTGCAAGTTTTGTGAAAATTGGCGGGATTGGATAGCTGTCTTTTTTAACAACCGCTTTCACTCCATCAATCAGCATTCTTGGCACATTTTCATAGAAACCGCCACCTGTAATATGGCTGCATGCTTTTACAGTCACACCTGCATTTTTAATGCTCTTTAATGCTTTCACATAAATTCTGGTCGGAGCAAGAAGTGCCTCGCCAAGTGTTGTTCCAAGATCATCATAATATGTGTCCAGAGACTCTTTTGTCATGTCAAATACTTTTCTTACAAGAGAAAATCCATTGCTGTGCACTCCTGTAGATGCCATACCGATCAGAACATCTCCGTCTTTTAAATTCTCACCTGTGATCATATCCTTCTTATCACATACACCAACTGCAAATCCTGCAAGATCATACTCATCCTCCGGCATCAGTCCCGGATGTTCCGCAGTCTCGCCACCGATCAGTGCTGCTTCTGACTGGATACATCCTTCTGCCACACCACTTACGATAGAAGCAATTTTCTCTGGGTAATTCTTTCCACATGCAATATAATCCAGGAAGAATAATGGTTCTCCACCTGCACAAGCGATATCATTTACACACATTGCAACTGCATCAATTCCGATAGTATCATGCTTGTCCATGATCATAGCCAGTTTTACTTTTGTTCCACATCCGTCTGTTCCTGAAAGAAGAACCGGCTCTTCCATTTCTTTAATCTTTGCAAGAGAAAATGCACCGGAAAATCCACCAAGACCGCCAAGTACTTCTTCGCGCATAGTTTTCTTTACATGCTCTTTCATAAGTTCTACTGATTTGTAACCAGCCTCGATATCCACACCTGCATTCTTATAATCCATAACTCGTCTCCTTATGTACGTTTATTGTATTTTTATTTACTGATTTTTTTACTTAGATGCCAGATATGCCTCATACCCAACTTCATCTAATTTTGCTGCTTTTGCTTTCACTGCCTCTTTCTGTCCGGTTGTATAATCTTTTAACTTCTGAAGTAATGCGTCATCGGAAGCTGCAAGGATCTTTGCAGCAAGAATCGCTGCATTCTTTGCTCCGTCAATTGCTACTGTTGCTACCGGAACTCCCGGTGGCATCTGCATAATAGAAAAGACTGCGTCCATTCCGTCCAGATTCTTTCCCGAAAGCGGAACCCCGATAACCGGAAGGGCAAACAATGCTGCACACATTCCCGGAAGGGCTGCTGCCATTCCAGCTCCCGCGATCATAACTTTCATTCCGCGTCCTTCTGCACTGCGTGTCCACTCGATCAGTTCATCCGGCTCACGGTGTGCGGAGATGATTGTCATCTCATAATCAATTCCTAATTCTTCCAGCATGACTGCTGCTTTGCTCATGACCTTAAGGTCTGAGTCACTTCCCATTATAATTCCTACTCTTGGCATAGCATTCACCCTTTCTTATAAGTTCAACAAATAAATCATACCCTATTTATTAGAATTTTTCAATGGTTCATTTAAAATCTCTGTACCTGGAAGCACAAATATTCCGTCACGGATAATTTCTATCTCTTTTCCATCCGCGCATTCTACGGTAATACTCTTCAATTCTTCATAAGGAATCGTAATATCTGTATGACAATGGAAATATGCTGCTGAGACGTCTTCTTTTCTCTGAATGGATACCGAATTATCTCTTGCCACAATTTCTTTGCCATTTGGATTGTAAACTTTTATGTCCTCTGCCCAGCTATAGCATGTGTCACCAACTGCAAAATGCGGTCCCATTTTCTCGGCGATCAGAATTGGCATCTTATCGGCAATATTGTATTTCTTCGCTGCTACATACGCAGTCGTGTTCGTACCGATTGCAAATTCGCCAAGCGGCAATGTCGGGTGACGATAAAGAACATTATCTAAAAAGTATTCTTTATTCTCCAGTTCATATTCAAAGTTCTTGCAGCTGTAATCTGCCACCATTCCATTTGAAAACGTTACTTCCAGATCTTTGTATAATAGTTCATTCAGGTAAACCTGACTTACATGAAGAACCCCGTTCGTTCCTTCCAGAACCGGTGATGTAAAAACTTCTCCCACTGGGATGTTAACATCTGCCACGCAGTTTTCAAAAATCGTCTCCTTCTTTGGATCTTTCAATTTATAAAGCTGCACCCGAAGATCTGTATGGTTACCGTTGTTTCCAAGAATGTGCACACTTGTTCCCTGATCTAATGCATCAATAATGGTCTGTTGAACCTTCTCATAAACTTTTGCATCTAATGTATTGATCTTGATAATCTCATCAAAAATCTCTTCGTACTGATCTCCAATCTCCGGAACAGGATACGCTACGATTGTGAAACTTCTCTCGTCTCCCGGAATATAGCTATTTACAATCTGACTGGATTTACTGTCATATTCAAGCGAGATTTCCTTCTGCTTATCATTAAGTTTTACCGCCTCTGATTTTGACACTGGTGTAAATGGCTCCTCACCAAATGTCTCCATGCATGCCGGACCTGCATGACGTCTTGCCAGGTCTTTATACTGTTCGTAAGTTGTGCGCATGACTTCCAGCTTCCGTTCCATGAACTGACGATCTAAGATCAGTGCCTGATCGTCCTTATGGTCATACTCGTACTGCTTATTTGCAATACCTCCGTAATATCCGATTTTCAAATGTTGCCTCTTTGTAAGGACACTGACACCGGCGCGGTAAATCGTCGGCTTTAGTCCCATTTCCCGAAAATTCTCAATAGCAATCCGAATCACCCGCTCGAACCCAAGCGTATAGCGAATATTGACTGTTGCTTTCTTTGACAGATTCTTGCCTGTATTTACAAATCCAATCCGGTAACCTTCTGTATACACATCTGCCATTTTCTGTATTGTCTCAAGTGGCAGCTCATTCAGGTGCATGGCAGTGCGCTTCTCGTTTTCACTGACATACTCTCCATAATAATAGAGATAACGCACATCATTAAAATCACTATTCATAATCAGATCCGCAGCAAAATTATCTTCCGGGTCAATCTGTTCTTTGATGCGGTCTGCCAAAAATACGTCACAATAATCGCTGGCATACCAATAAATCGTCTGTCTCACATGCTCATATTCCGGCTCGTTTTCTTCCTCAAACTGATTATAAACTTCAATGAATAATTCAAACAAAATATCTAGATATTCTGTTTTCTTTTCAAATGCATATGGAATCACACCACGAAGTTCTGTATATAGAAAACTCAAAAGCCGGCCGTATTCTATGCCGAATTTTTCTGTTGCAAATGCCGGATTGGCATAACTTGTCTTATAATGCTCTCCAAGCACGTCATCATACAAATGTGTATTCCAACACTCTAATTCTTCAATTGAAAACTTATAATACTCACCATTTTCAATTTTTTCTTTTAATTTATCAACTAAAAGTGCAAAATCAGCCAGTGTCCGGAAATAATCCCGGTATTTTTCACTGACTGTATTTTCACCCTTTATATTCTCAATTCTCTCGATTGCTAATTCATATCTCATCTCTGTCATCTACACAAGCCCCCTGATAAATATTGCTGCAACTCCTGCAAGAACCAATCCATTTACCCCGATTCCGACTTTGCAGGTTATGTATTTCTTATCTCGTTCATTCAGACCCCGAAGTCCGAGCCTGAATCCATAAACTGCCAGTGCAAGCAGTGCAAAACAAAGAAATCCTACGATTATATTTACATTTCCCTTCATCAGAAATGACACAAGAATCATCACAATTAAAATCACTGCACAAAGCACAGCCATCATGCAGGATTGGATTCCCTTTTTCGCATGTTTCAAAGTCTTCTGGCCATATTTTGTATTTACACGTCTGCTTCGTTTTTTCTTATCTTTTCCGAACATGTCTCCTCCTTATTGCTACACAGATCACAAATATAATATGACCTGCAACTCCTCCGATCGTGTTGAGTAGAATATCATCTACGTCGAAACTTCCGACTTTCGTAAGAAGCTGAAATGTTTCTACACACAAGCTTAATCCAAAGCTCCAGAACAGTGTAGCAAAACAGCTACGATATTTGCTTGCCATAGGTAAAAAGAACCCGAATGGTATAAATATAATTACATTTCCAAACAGGTTCGTGAACATGGCAAAAAATCCCAACTGATGCCGGTACTGCCAAAATCTCCTGATTTCTTTGAACAGGACGAGATTATAATGGTATTCTTGCATCTCGCCCGTTCTGCCATACCAGTCGGAAAATATAAGAAAATATATCAGGAACCCGATGTAAAGGACAAATAATACTTTCCCAAGTCCTCTAAGTGCCTTTCTTTTTCTGGAATTCAAAAATATTGCTTCCTTTCCGTCCAGTCAAATGTCTTATCCTCTGATCTTATCAGATTTTAAAACGTAAGTCCTTTTTTGTCTTTTAATAACTTTGCTCCGCTGACAATGGAGATAATTCCTGCAGCCACGCCTGTGACCATCACAATGATCCCGACTGTGATTCCGGCCGCACCTGCAAGGCTCATTGTCTTATATGCCTTCTCGTTCATATTATCCTCTTTCTATTTCTTATCATTCAAACCCTGTCAGGGCTTTGTGATGCCTACGGATTGCTACGTGCTTCACACTCCCGCAATCCTCTCTGATATTCGCATATCGTGGGATTGACATCCCACTTTTAGGCTCATATCAGGGGCGAGTCCCAAGGTCTTTCATCCACTTATGAGCAAGCTCATGTGGATTTAGACCTTTTGACTCTGGCATCATTTATTTTGCACCGTACTGCTCATAGTATGCGTCGATTGCTGCCTTCAATGTATCGTCGATGACAACTTTTCCCTGACACTCTTTGTTATACAGATGCTCTACTACATCTGCCATACTTACAATTGCTGCTGTTTCAAATCCATACAGGTCTTTGATCTCATCAAGGGCACATTTTTCTCCGCCTTTTCCAACTTCCATACGGTTCAAAGACACCATAAGTCCTACAATTGTAACATCAGCAGCTCCCTTTACCTTCGGAACAGTCTCTTCCATAGATTTTCCGGAAGTTGTTACGTCCTCGATCATAATCACACGGTCACCATCTTTTAACTTGCTTCCAAGAAAGCTTCCCTTATCTGCACCGTGATCTTTCTCTTCCTTACGATCAGAACAATAACGAACCTCTTTTCCATATAATTCACTGTAAGCGATTGCTGTTACAACTCCAAGCGGTATTCCCTTGTATGCAGGTCCGAACAGTACATCAAAGTCATCTCCATATGTCTCATGAATTGCTTTTGCATAATACTCTCCAAGCTTCTTAAGCTGTGAACCAGTCACATATGCTCCCGCATTCATGAAGAATGGGGACTTTCTTCCACTCTTTAATGTGAATTCTCCAAATTTGAGCACATCGCTCTCTACCATAAAGTCAATAAATTCCTGTTTGTAAGCTTCCATTGTTATTCTTCCTCCATATTCTACAGGTGCATATACCTGATACGTTCTTTTTCAGTAAACTGCTTTATATTATTACAAATGTACTACAACCGGCAGTTGTCCTTTACTTCTCTTTATCTTACCATAACACCAAAACATTTTCAATTTGTAACTGAAACTCACATTGATGAACTCACATAACAACATATTCGCATTACCAACCTCTCTCCGTTTCCTACTAGAAACATCTTCGCAGATTCTACTGGCATTCAATAACACTCCTTTGTTTTTCAAAAAGCAGCAAAAAATTATAGAATATATGTTTGTTTTATGTTATGATGATTATATTAATTTTAAATATTATATTTTTTTAATACAAATAGCAACTGAATGCCAGAATTAAACAAAGTAAGAATATTACACACAGAAACGCATAAACTATTAATACCACTAGAAAAAAATACTGTTTGACATCACAGGATATCAATGGTATAGTATCTATAGTGGTTGTGCTACGTAGCTTGCGAGGCGCGTGGCCGGTGGAGTTCCATGCGTGGGCTCCACTTTTTATTTTCCCAACAATACCTACCGCTCGTGTCAATAATTTGCATCATATCATGTACACTAATACTTTTTCAATCTCACTATAAACTTAAAAATTCATTTTAGATTTATTTGAGTTTTCAATTTGTAACTGAAACTCACATTGACAACTTACTTTTCTAAATGCTATACTCTCAGACAGGGAATGAGGTTCTCCCTCAATTACGATTGAAACCGCCAAATGGCTGATGACTTCTGTGAATCGCACAGGGGTTACCAGCTTTTTTTATATAATCAGGAAATTTCATTTCCTGATTATATAAAAGCCTCCGGCAAGATGCGCACTGCGGCGTACAATGATGATGTTGCAAGCAACCACCGCAGGCGCTAGAATGTGCCAAGGCACATTCTTTATTCTTATTAAAAAAGGAGTTTACAATGACAAAGGAAAAACAAGAACATTTGATTTTACAGATTAAATATGCATTTCTCGCATTAATTGTAGGTATATGTGTAGGAATTGTTGACACTATATTCGGTCGTGGACTACTGGCAATTTCTGCCTTTCGCACTGCTCATTATCAATATCTGCTTCCATTCCTTCCACTGGCAGGACTTCTGATTATCTGGTTATATCAGCATTTCAGTAGTTTGAGTCTGAAGGGCATGACATTGATTTTCGAAACCGGACAGAAAAAAAGAGAAGAAATTCCACTGGCGCTTGTTCCATTAGTTATGATCTGCACATGGATCACACATCTTTTTGGCGGCAGTGCCGGTCGCGAAGGTGTTGCCGTACAGATTGGTGCTACGATTTCACACGAAGCAGGACGCAGACTTCATATAAAAGAAAAAACACCGGTCATGCTCATCACCGGTATGGCAGCAGGATTCGGCGGCTTATTCCAGACCCCGCTGGCAGCTGTATTTTTTGCTATGGAAGTGATTGTTGCCGGATATATGGAGTATGACGCACTTCTCCCGGCTCTGATTGCAGCATATACCGCCTCTACGACCTCACATATGCTTGGGCTTGAAAAATTTGCAGTAAATATTACGGAAAACTGGAACATTTCCGGCAGCAGAGATGTTTTAATCTTGATTATTCTTGGAGTAGTTTTCGGTCTTACAGGAAGATTCTTTTCTGCTCTTTTACAGAAAGCCAAGAAATTGTTCGGCGAAAAGATTTCCAATCCCTTTATCCGGATCGCTACCCTGGCAGTTCCGCTTGCAATCCTCCTTTTTGCAATCCACAGCGGACGCTATACCGGACTGGGAACCAATCTGATCTCCGCTTCATTTGCCGGAGAAACGATCTACGGATATGACTGGATTTTAAAATTACTTTTTACGATTTTCACACTGGCAATTGGTTTCCAGGGCGGTGAAGTCACACCTTTATTTTCCATCGGTGCTTCCCTCGGAATTATCCTCGGATCACTTCTTGGTATTCCACCTGTAATCTGTGCCGCCCTGGGGTATGCCGCAGTTTTCGGAAGTGCAACCAATACCCTGTTTGCCCCGATTCTGATTGGCCTTGAGGTCTTCGGCAGTCAGAACATCATTCCTCTGGTGCTGGTATGCATCATTGCCTATCTGGTCAACGGAAATCGTTCTATTTACGGGGCACAGCAGAAAGCATTATGCCGGTTTGAGGAATAAAGGCATGCATATCCGTGACAAATTCAAAAAAGAACCGTCCTGACCATTTTAGATAATGGTCAAGATAACAATCAGGATATTGATTAAACTCTTTGAAAACAAAAATGGTACAAACCTTCAACTTTCCAGAAATGTAATGCTTGAAAGGACTGTACCATTTTTTATATTTTATATCCCATCATTTGATATCTGATGTAATTAACATCATCCACAAATCTCGCTTGTGTCCGACTTCAAACTACTCCACAATGCCAACCATATCAGCCACGTTCTCAAAGCCGTTTTTCTTCATATAAGCTTCGATTCCGTCAATGACTTCCATAGTCGCTGCAGGATTATGGAAGTTTGCTGTTCCGACAGATACTGCGCTCGCTCCTGCTAAAATAAACTCAATTGCATCTTCTGCACTTGCGATTCCGCCCATTCCGATGATTGGAATGTTGACTGCATGTGCTGCCTGATATACCATGCGCACAGCTACCGGTTTCACGATTGGACCTGACACTCCTCCTGTCTTATTTGCCAGCGCAAATGTCTTGCGGTTGATGTCAATCTTCATACCTGTCAATGTATTAATTAAAGAAATTGCATCTGCTCCACCTGCTTCTGCCGCTTTTGCTATCTCAGTAATATCTGTTACGTTCGGTGTCAGTTTCATAATGATCGGCTGTTTTGCGATTTTCTTAATATCTGCGGTAAGCTTCTCTACATTCTTTGCATCCTGCCCAAATGCCAGAAATCCGGCGTTAACATTTGGACATGAAATATTGATTTCCATCATATCAATCGGCTCATCTGCCAGACGTTCTACAACTCTGAAATATTCTTCCGGTGCATGACCGCATACATTTACAATAATCTTCGTGTCATACTTCTGAAGATAAGGAATATCTCTTTCGCAGAACAGATCAATTCCAGGATTCTGAAGTCCGATTGCATTCATCATACCGCCGTAAACTTCTGCCACACGCGGGGTCGGATTACCAGCCCATGGCACATCAGCTACACCTTTTGTCGTGATAGCTCCCAGTTTATTCAGATCCACAAATTCAGAAAATTCTTCTCCGGAACCAAATGTTCCAGATGCTACTGTAACCGGGTTCTTCCATTCTACTCCGGCGATGTTTACATTCATATTCATTAGATTTCCACCTCCGTAGCAAGGAATACCGGACCATCTTTACAGATTCGCTTGTTGCACACATTGCTGTGGGCATCTTTCTCTTTTGTCTTGCACACACAGCCAAGACAGGCACCAATTCCACATGCCATACGCTCTTCCAGAGATATATAGCATACAATCTTATGTTCCTCGGCATACTGCTTGATCGCACGAAGCATAGGAGTCGGTCCACAGGCATAGATCATATCCGCTTCCAGTCCCTTTTCACGGATTGCGTCCATAACATTTCCCGTTGTTCCGACACTTCCATTCTCTGTGGAAATGTATAACTCACCGTTCTGCTCGAACTCTTCCTTTAAAAATGTCTGTGCATCACGATAGCCTACGACAATCTGTTTTTTGTCGCATTTCATCTGTTTTGCAAGTTCCAGAATCGGTGGTACACCAATTCCTCCACCCATAAGAAATACTTTCTTTCCTTCAGCCGCTTCAAACGGAAATCCATTTCCAAGAGGTCCGATGATCGGGATTGCATCTCCTGTTTTTAACTTTGAAAATTCTTCTGTTCCTGTATTCTCTCCAGTCACTCTGTATACAACACGAAGGCGACTGTCTTCTTTGTTAATCTCACAGATACTGATTGGACGAGGCAATAACTTTGTTGCATCCTTTGTATACATAGAAATAAACTGTCCAGGTCTGGCGCTCTGCGCTGCCTCTGTATGAATCCACATACTGAAAATCCCATCAGCAATCTGCTCCTGAGAAACAACCATTGCCTGTTCTTTTTTCTTATCCGCCATCTTATCTTGCCTCCAATGCGCCTCTAATATCAGCAACCATGTCTTCTACTGCTGCTCTGGATGCATCTGCAAATGCTTCTTCACCATAGTTTGCGTATTTTTCCTGCTTGTATGCCGCAATGATTCCACGAGAAGAGTTTACGATTGCTCCAAGTCCATCTTCATTAAAGAAATGTACCAGGTCTTTTCCTTTTCCTCCCTGCGCACCATATCCCGGCACAAGGATGTAAGATTTCGGCATCACTTTACGAAGTACTTTTCCCATCTCCGGATAAGTAGCTCCGACAACTGCTCCAATGTAGCTGTACTCGTCACCCATGCAGTCTTCTCCCCACTGTGCAACTTTTTCACCGACCAGCTCATAGAGTGGACGTCCGTCGATCATCTGATCCTGGAACTCTCCACTTGACGGGTTAGAAGTCTTAACAAGGATAAAAAGACCTTTCTTTTCCTCTTTGCATACATCTATAAACGGATTCACACCGTCAGATCCAAGATATGGATTGACTGTCACAAAGTCCTCATCAAATGGTGCGTAAGTCTTGCTTCCTACCTGCACTTTACCAATATGTCCAACCGCATAAGCAGAAGAGGTTGATCCGATATCTCCACGTTTGATATCTCCGATTACAACCAATCCTTTTGATTTACAGTAATCTACTGTTTTCTTAAATGCAACAAGTCCCGGAATACCGAACTGCTCATACATAGCGATCTGAGGTTTCACAGCTGGAATCAGATCATAAGTCTTGTCCACAATTTCCTTATTGAACTGCCATATAGCCTCTGCAGCTCCCTCAAGTGTCTCACCAAACTCAGCAAACGCCTTCTTCTGGATATGCTCCGGAATATATTTTAACATTGGATCCAGACCAACCACGATCGGTGCGCCCGTCTTCTTAATATTCGCAATTAACTGATTAATCACAATCTCATCCTCCTGCTTCTATCTTTATTACTTTTGTTAGAAATTACATATTTAATTTATTTTACCACACTAGTAGCTCACTTGACAAGAAATCAATCCCTCTTTGCATTTTAAACAGTTAAACAGTTAATCTAATATTTTATCAAATAATCTTTATAAAACAAAATATCAGATTCAACTAGTCAAAATGTACATCATTTCACCAATTTTTTAGTCACTGCTTACATTGTACCTCCCTCCCGTTTGTTCTATACTGATATCAGATTACAAGAGAACTATTTATTTTCTTTAAGGAGGATTACACAAAATGGCAAGTTTATCATTAGAGGGAATCCAGAAAGTATATTCTAATGGATTCCAGGCAGTTAAAGACTTCAATCTTGAAATTGCTGACAAAGAGTTCATCATCTTCGTTGGACCTTCCGGATGTGGAAAATCAACAACACTTCGTATGATCGCAGGTCTTGAGGATATTTCCGGCGGTACACTGAAGATTGACGGAAAAGTAATGAATAATGTAGAGCCAAAAGACAGAGATATCGCTATGGTATTCCAGAACTACGCTCTTTATCCACATATGACAGTATATGACAACATGGCATTCGGACTGAAACTTCGTAAAGTACCAAAAGACGAAATCGACAAAAAAGTTCGCGAGGCAGCAAGAATCCTCGACCTTGAGAAACTTCTTGACCGTAAGCCAAAAGCTCTTTCCGGTGGACAGAGACAGCGTGTTGCTATGGGACGTGCAATCGTTCGTAAACCAAAGGTATTCCTTATGGACGAGCCTCTTTCAAACCTGGATGCAAAACTTCGTGTTCAGATGCGTATTGAGATTGCAAAACTGCATGAGAATTTAGGTGCTACAATTATCTATGTAACACATGACCAGACAGAGGCTATGACTCTTGGTACAAGAATTGTTGTTATGAAAGATGGAGTTGTTCAGCAGGTAGATACACCTCAGAACCTCTATACAAAACCATGCAACCTGTTCGTAGCTGGATTCATCGGATCACCTCAGATGAACTTCTTAGATGCTGAAGTTAAGGTTAATGGATCTGATGTTACACTTTCTGTTGGTGGACATGAGCTTCCAGTGCCAGCTGATAAAAAACAGGCTCTCATCGATAAAGGATATGCCGGAAAGACAGTTATCCTCGGAATCCGTCCGGAGGATGTACATGTTGCATCTACATTTACAGGTGAGAATGCAGGTACTGTTCACTCTACAATTAACGTATATGAGCTTCTTGGAGCTGAAGTATTCTTATACTTCGATGTTGCAGGAACTCAGGTAACTGCAAGAGTTGGTTCCGGAACAGAGCTCAGAAGCGGAGATAAAGCTTCCTTCACATTTGACATGAGCAAGATCCATATCTTCGACAAAGAGACAGAGTTGACGATTTCAAACTAATCGTATAAAATAACAATAACGGTTCTACTGTTATGGAAGATACAATGAAAGAGCTGTACGAAGGTGCAGCTCTTTCTAATTTATGCAAAAGAGGGTTATTTTTATGGAGCAATCTCAGGAACTTTCCAAAGCATTAGAAGAACTTACACGGGCAACCGGCATCGCTTTGGATATTCACATACAACCGGAAGCTTCCAAAGAGAAGATAGACGAGTCAATCCGGCAGATTCGTTCTCTTTGTGCTGCTTATAAAGAGAAGTATAACAAGAATTATTTTTTGTTAAATCTCATGACAGGTACTGCACAGGATTGCGAGATTAGTGAACGTGCCGCCAGATTACATATTCGCGCTGTAAAACCTCGTTATCTTTTTTTGCTCGAATCCTCAAAAAAAATGGACGAAACAGTTACAGAGGTATTGAAACAGTTGTTTCCACTTCAAGAAAAAATATATCTCGTTCCTGTAAATGAATTTCAACTTGCAATGCTTTATCCGGTAAAAGATGGCTGCACATCAGAAGATATTCACAATCTGGCACATACCATAATCGATACTCTGAGTATGGAAGCGCTGACTCATGTACAGATTGCCTACAGCGCTCTTATTCCCGATCTGCACGCCCTTCCTTCTGCTTATAAACAGACTGCGCTTGCATTGAGAGTTGGTAAACTTTTTTATTCAGAACAATCTGTATTTCCTTTTAACAAGTTAGGGATTGGACGATTGATTCACGAGTTGCCCGAAAAACTTTGCGAAGATTTTCTTTTTGAGATATTCGGTGATATAACTTCCGAACATTTAGATAAGGACACTTTAGCTGCCATCGACAAATTCTTCCAGAACAACCTGAACATTGCAGAAACTGCACGACAGCTTCATATGCATCGCAATACACTTATTTACCGACTGGAACAGGTCGAAAAAAGAACAGGTCTTGACCTTCGTCAGTTCGAGGACGCTATGACCTTTAAAATTGCGATCATGATACTGAATTACTTACAATCAGAAAGGAATGTTTCACATGAATGATAATTTTCATGAACAACTTATAACAAAAAAACAAAAAGGAAATCCGTTAGTTATTCGCATCATCGTTGTAGTTTTCATAATTTTATTTTTAACGATCGGTGCTCTGTTTCTAGGATTTCTGTCTATTATCATCGCTGTAGTACTTGGTGTCACTGCTTATTTTTACATTTTTCCAAATCTTAGTGTTGAGTATGAGTATTCACTGGTCAACCATGAACTAGACATCACCGCAATTTACAGCAAGTCAAAAAGAAAAGAACTCTGCTCTTTTGATATCAAAGAAGCTGAGATGATCGCCCCAAAAGGATCCAGTAAGCTTGCTTCTTTTAAGCCAGTAAAAACCTGTGATTATACTTCCGGAGAGGGAAATGCGGCAATTTATTCCATCATTATTTTTCTAAATCAGCAGATGTATAATATTCTGATTGAGCCTGACGAAAAAATGATTGCCGGAATCCGGCCGTGGATGGGATCAAAATTTTCACAGTTTTAACTTAATTGGGGACGTAGCATTTTAAAAGTTTGCTACGTCCCCATCTTCGATTAACGGTGTCCCCAATTGAGCTGCTTACTGCATCTCTCCCTGTAGGGTTTCAATTGCTTTATTCAACTGATTATCTGCTTCCGGATTGTTTTCATCTGCCTGATAATCAATTGCTACATCCGGTGTAATTCCTTTTCCATCAATATCCTGACCTTTTGCCGTAAAGTATTTGGCAATTGTAAGTTTCACACAAGTTCCGTCTTTCAAATCAAAGATCTGCTGTACAACACCTTTTCCATAAGTTTGCGTTCCCACAATTGCACCCAGATCATAATCCTGGATCGCACCTGCAAAAATCTCAGAAGCACTGGCGCTATATTGATTTACAAGAACAGTCATTGGAATGTCGATTTGATGCTCTTCATCTGATGTGAAGTCTTCTTCTTTTCCGTTTTTGTCTTGAGTATATACAATCTTTCCTTCTGGAAGAATCTCATCTAATATTTTACACACAATACTCAGACTTCCGCCTGGATTACTTCTCAAATCTACGACCATTCCTTTCATTCCCTGGTTTTTCAGGTCATTATAGGCATTCTTATATTGGTCATATGTCACGGAATCAAATTCTGTAATTCTAAGATACCCAATTCCATTATCCAGCATCTTAGAGCTTACTGTAGGATACTCAATCGTATCGCGGGTTGCTGTTACTGCAACCTCTTCTCTGTCGTCACCTCTAAGAACTGTCAAATTAACATCCGTTCCCTTTTCTCCTTTTATCTTACTGACGACTTCTGTCAGATCTTTTCCTGTCACTTCCTCATCTTCTACTTTATAGAGAATATCATTATCCTTCATTCCAGCCTGTTCTGCAGGTGAACCTTCATATACCTGACTGATGGTAATGATTCCAGTCTCCTTATTCTGCGACATCACCGCACCAATACCGTCATATTCTCCATCTGTAGATTCCTGAAAACTCTTCGTAGCTTCTTCATCATAATATACAGAATACGAATCATTCAATCCGGCAATGTATCCTTCGTAAATTCCCTGCTGAAGTTCATCTTGATCTACATCTTTCAGATAATACTGGTTAATCAAAGATTCCAGTTTTTCCAGCTTTTTATCGGTCTCTGAACTGATTGCTTCTGTTGTATCTTTCTCTCCACTGTTGCTGTTTTTTACTTTTAATCCACATGATACCAGTCCTGCTGCCAATAACATGGCAAGGGCGCCACAAAGCGCCCCCTGTAAAAATCCTTTTTTATTTTTCATATTTTTAGTCCCGTCTGTCTTAAATTCAATTTGATTCAAGAACGCCTCTGCAATCCTGCCAGAGGCTTATTTTTCTACAAGTAATTCATCGGATTTACCGGTGTTCCATTGTTCATCACCTGAAAATGCAGATGCGGTCCCGTAGAGTTTCCTGTTGTTCCTACTTGCCCGATATTCTGTCCTTTACTGACCTTCTGTCCTGCTGACACAAAAATTGTATTGCAGTGCATATAATAAGTCAGAAGTCCATTTCCATGGTTAATAATAATCAAATTTCCAGCCTTACCACTGTAACCTGCTGAAGTTACAGTTCCGGCTGCTGCCGCATAAATCGGTGTTCCAGTTGATGCTGCAAAATCAACTCCTTTGTGATTTGTACTGGCTCCGGCAAGTGGCGCATTACGATATCCAAATGTGCTGGAAATACGACTATATCCCGGACAAGGATGCGTAAACATTCCATTTCCGCTGACTACAGCTCCTCCCGCACTTCCACTATTATTGTTCTTCTTTGCTGCTGCAGCTGCGGCTTCTTTTTCTTTCTGTTTTCTTGCCGCCTCTTCTGCGGCCGCCTGAAGTTCTGCAAGCTTTTGATTCGTCTGCTCCAGCTCTCCGCTGATACTTGAAATCTCGCTTTCCTTGCTTGCTTTCAAGCTCTCGACATTCGTTTGTTTTGCAATCAGATCATTCTGCAGGTCTTCAAGTTTTGCATACTCCTCTTCCAGTGCAGTCTGCTGTTCCTGAACTTTCTTGCGAATCTGCTGATATTCCACCAATTGTTCTCTGTCATATGATGATATAGTGGAAATATATTCTGCATTATTTAAAAATTCGCTAATATCTTTTGACTGACATAAAATATCAACAAATTTAGTATTTCCATTCTCATACATATATTTGATACGCTTTTTCATACTCTCATATTGATCATTTTCCTGAGCCTGAGCCTCAAAAAGCTCCTCTTCTTTCTGCCCCAGCTCTTCTTCCTTCTGAGAAATCTGATTTTTCGTATCTTCCATCTCCGAAACAATTGCCATAAGCTGCGTTTCCAGTGACTTCTGTTCCGATTCCGCCGCTTCCTTCTGTTTTTGAAGTTCTTCAGCCTTTTGCTTCGTGTCATCAATCTCGGTAGCTCTTACTTGTGTCGACATTCCCAGGCATAATGTACCGATCAGTAAAGCACTGATAATTTTCTTCCCCTTTATCATATGTACCCCCTTGTCAATTCAGTACGTATGTTATTATACTTTCAGATGTTTTCTGATTGTAAAGAAACTTCCTACAAAACCGATTCCCACTCCCAAAAGAATTCCTACTGGCAAAAGTGTTCTATATACTTGTGTGACCGGAAGGAAATTAATGATATTCTGAAGAAGATGGAACCTCTCAAGAATATAGTGAATTGCCTTCTCATATACCAAGTACAGAATTCCAAGTGGAATCACAGCTCCGATTGCTCCGATGAGCAATCCTTCAAACACGAACGGTGCTCGGACAAATCCATCCTTCGCTCCGATATATTTCATAATAGCTATCTCTTCTCTTCTGACAGTAATACCCATGGTAACTGTATTACTGATCAGGAAAATAGATACCGCTAACAGAATTCCAATAATGGCAACTGATACATAACCTACCAGTTTATTTACACTGGTCAGCGTCTTCGCAACGACATCTGATTTATTGACTTTACGGACTCCATCCAGGCTTTCTGCAAAACTTACTACATCTTTCTGTTTGGAAACATCAGACATATATACTTCATAGTTATCAGAATTTGCAAGCGGATTATCATCTTTAAATCCTTCTGCTGCTTCTTCTGATCCCTGGAAATATTCCTCCTGGAACTTTGCCCATGCCTCATCAGCACTCACATAAGTGACGCTTAATACTCCGTCTTCATTCTTAAGCTGAGCTCCAATGTTATCTTTTTGTTCCTGTGTTGCTTCTTCATCAAAAAATACCGTAATGGCAACTCCCTCTTCTGCCTTCTGTACGATATAATTAAAATTCATAACAATAGAATAAAACAGGCCAAACAGGAAAATACAAGCTGCCATAGTCGCAATAGATGCAATGGAAAACATCTTATTTCTCCCTATGTTCTTGACACCCTGCTTCATAGAATATCCAAAAGTACTAATTTTCATTATTATACCCACCTTTTTTCTCGTCGCTTACAATGACTCCCTTTTTCATCGTAACAACTCGCTTCTTCATCTCGTTTACAATTTCCTGATTATGAGTTACGACCAAAACGGTAGTCCCTCTGTCATTCGCCTCCTCCAAAAGCTTCATGATCTCCCATGAATTTGTCGGGTCCAGATTTCCTGTAGGCTCGTCAGCGAGAAGAATCGCCGGTTCATTCACGATTGCTCTTGCAATCGCTACTCTTTGCTGCTCTCCACCGGATAACTCCTTTGGAAATGCTTTGTACTTCTGTGCAAGTCCCACCAGTGACAATGCTGCCGGTACTTTTTTCTTGATCACTCTTGCAGAGGTCTCTGTAACTCTCTGTGCAAAAGCAATATTCTCATAGATATTACGATCCTTTAAAAGTCTGAAATCCTGGAACACTACTCCAATATTTCTTCGGTACATCGGGACTTTTCTATGGCGCATGCGGCCCAGATTATGTCCGTTCACAATAATAGTACCTGATGTAGGCTCCAGCTCCTTCATGATCAATTTGATAAGTGTTGACTTACCTGATCCACTGTCACCTACGATAAATACGAATTCGCCCTGCTCGATCTTAAGGTTGATACCATTTAGCGCAGAGATTCCCTTCGAGTACTCTTTGGTTACGTCCTTTAATTCGATCATAGTTTCCTCCTAATTATTTAATACTCCATCGATTCCATATACTTCATATATTTCACTACCATAAGAGCGATTTTAAAAGTAATGGCATCCTCAAACACACGAAGATCAAGTCCTGTGCTCTTCTGAAGTTTATCCAGTCTGTATACAAGCGTATTACGATGAATATACAGTTGTCTGGATGTTTCTGATACATTCAGGTTGTTCTCAAAGAACTTATTAATAGTTGCTAATGTCTCTTCGTCGAAGTCATCTGGCGATTTCCCCTCAAAAATCTCACGGATGAACATCTTACAGAGTGGAATCGGCAACTGATAAATCAATCTTCCGATTCCAAGCGCACTGTAAGCAATAACATTTCTCTCACTGAAGAATATCTTACCTACATCAAGCGCCAGTTTCGCCTCTTTATAAGACTTAGATACCTCTTTGATATCATGTACGACGGTACCATATGCGATCAGGGCGTCTTCTTCCCCATTATCTTTCAACAGTGTCAGATAACCGTTCGCCATCTTTTCAAGTTCCTTGTGCCCGTCTTCAAGCTCAAGTTCCTTCACAATGATAATATTCTTCTCATCTACTGCTGTCACAAAATCTTTTGATTTGTTTCCCAGAAGATTACGTACATTATCAAGAGCATTGCTGTCCTTCTCATGATCCGTCTCAATTATAAATACAACACGACGCACTTCTGTGTCAATATGTAATTTTTTGGCACGATTGTAAATATCTACAAGAAGCAGGTTATCCAAAAGCAGATTCTTAATGAAATTATCCTTGTCAAAACGCTCCTTATATGCAACTAACAGATTCTGGATCTGAAATGCTGCAATCTTTCCAACCATGTACACATCATCACTGCCACCATTCGCCAACAGCACATATTCCAACTGATGTTCTTCAAAGATCTTAAAAAACTGATATCCACGCACAACCTGGCTATCTGCCGGAGAATCCACAAAGGCCAGCACTTCTTCTTCATAATTCTCCTGTTCTGTCATCGTACTTGCAAGCGGTTTTCCATCTGTGTCCATCACACAGAAGTCAATTCTTGTAATTCCTTTCAATCCTTCAATTGTGTTTTGAAGTATCTGATTAGATATCATATCCATCTCCTCCACTCATATCAATATGCATTTTTCACAACAAAGTGCCCTGTTTTTTAGTAAAAGAGCATATTCTCAAATTCTATATTAATATATTTTGACAAAAAAATAAAGAGAAAACTACAGTTTTTTTGTTAGTTTCCTCTTTTTTTACTCTTTTCAATTTCCTTCTTAAAAATCTGTTTCATAAAAAACTGACCGATTCTGCCCCCACCAATGCCTTTCGCTGCCACTGGAATTCCATCTTTTCCAAGTCCAAGCCATACTCTTGCATTCATCACATTACGATTCTTGGAAATCAGTTCTTCCTGCAGCGGTGAAGAAAGTGCCGACAAGACACAATCTACTTCCTCGCCATTAATCGCATTAATCAGCATATCATCTGCCCGATTCTTTGCAGATACCTTCGCCATACCTACAATCTGGGTTCCTCTGTAATACTCTTCAAAATGTCCGAACATCTTCTGTCCTTCTTCTTCCGATTCCACCAAAAGATATACCCGCTTATGCTTTCTTGCCAGATATCTTAAAAACATCTTTAAAAATGTCTTATCTTCCGTCTCTCGCAGACACTTGTGAT
Organism: Dorea sp. 210702-DFI.3.17; assembly: GCF_020560825.1. NCBI lineage: Bacteria > Bacillati > Bacillota > Clostridia > Lachnospirales > Lachnospiraceae > Dorea > Dorea sp. 210702-DFI.3.17. Next base: position 22,608 of record NZ_JAJCNB010000011.1, on the reverse strand, counting down.
CTGTAATCTCTGCTGCTTCCAGAATTGTCTTGTTACCAGCCAGTATAAGGTCGAAATTCTCGATCTCTTCTTTTAACTCAGCCTCTGTTCCCAGTTCCATAAGACTTTCTATCGTCACAAGTTCGATCACACTCACCAGATCCGATTCCATATAAACAAGCGCTTCCCGCATAGCTTCTTTTGCTGTAAAATTATCAATGGATATATCTAAAACACTTATCTTTTTGCTCATAATCTCACTCATATTTGTCAACATCTTGTAGCTGTTCGATTATAGCAAACGATTCTATGTTTTTCAAGGTTTCTTGTAAAATGTTCACATTTGTTAATATTCGTAATATTTTTTGTAATATTTTTGTTACTTCTTACTTCGATTTTTCCTTTTTCTGGCAAGTATTCCACCAATTCTCCCGGTTTCTTTTGATGACAACGATTTCCAACCATCTTTCATAACCCTATCTAAAAGTCCTAACTCATCGGCTATCTCATATTTCATCTTCTCTTCTTCTGTAAGCTGATCCAGACGAACTGGTGTATCCTTCTTTTTTGCCATAGCAAACTCCTTTCCTTCATATGGCCGAAACATATTTTTCTACACCAGTATTGTTAACACATCTGTATTTCTTATTCGCCAAAACATTTACCTTCGGCTTATTTTTTCACATTTCCTATTATTGTTCTGCCTGAAATTGAACATTTACCTCCCCAACTCCACATTCAATTGACATTGTCTTATCGGACTGATTTTCAATCTGATATTCACTTCCAATCTCCGTAAATTCTCTTTCGCCACACACAATACTTCCTATGTCGCAATTCAGATCATAATTATAATCTGTCTCATTACCGATGGCAGTAAAGATAATCTCTCCGACGCCACTTTCAAGATCTGCATCTCCCAGCGTCTTTCCGAGCGCTTCGATCAGCCCCATATCACAATTCATTGTCAGATCATTTGTCAGGAAAGAATCCACTTGAACCTCACCGGCATCTACATCTATATCTAAATCTTCTGTATGGATATCTTCTATATAAATGCTGCCTGCACTCAGATTCATCTCTACTTCTTCCAGCTTATAGCCTTCTGGAATATAAATATATATTTTTGCATCTTGTGCATGATTTCGCGCGTAAATCCAGTTCCAGACTTTTTTATTTGTTGTAATATTTAATACTCCCTCTTCTTCATAACACTTAAACTTAAGACTTTTGGATATTTTTTGTGTTTCTACAGTAATCTCCTGCTGTTCTTTTGGTGCTTTTAATATTTTTATCTCGCCTGTTGCTATGTCAAGATCCAGTTCTCGGATGCCCTGATAGCTTTCCTGAATATTCGGACTATAAGTCTCTTTTATTGGCACACGTTCTTTCAATATTTCCATCGTTGCGCCCATTCCCAGTCCAATGCCTAAAAGTGCAATACCGACTACCAACGTAATACCACAGGTCAGCCAGAATATTTTCCATCCTTTTTTCATCTTCACGCTACCACCTTTCTATGAGAAATCTTTTCCCAGAGGTACTTCATTCCCTTTGCCAGTCCACGGAGTACTACTTCACAGAGTTTTCCAAATCCTACTGTTACAACCACACCAAGAACCATTATGATCAGACCGCTGCCAATCAATGCCAATCCTGCGGCTGTCTGTGGCAGAAGTATAACGGAACCGGATATTACTAGCGAAATTCCTACAATTGCAATGGCAGCCCCGGCAATAACCAATGCAAATACTCCAACAATGATAGTTAACACCATTGCCAGTCCTGCAGCCAGAATACCACCGATAATTGGAATCAAGACCGGTCCTATAATTATTGCAAGAGCCACAATTAAAACAATTTTTCCAATACGGTCATTTTTCTTTTTCTGATTATCTGATGTCCCATACTGATATTCCGATGACTGCTTATTCTCCTGATGATTCATCTGATATTGCTGTCCTGCTGACTGATATTCTTCCTGCTGACCATGCGTTGTATTTTCCGTCTTGCCTTTTAAATCTGCTTTTATATTCTCTGCCACTTCCTCCGGAGCGCCAAATTCCCGGATAACCTGTTCTTCATTCTCTTCGCCGGCCTCATCAAAATAATCGTTATAATACTTCATAGCATCTCTTCGTTCTACTTCAGGGATGTCCTGTAAAAGCGATGCTAGTTTTGTCATATATTCAATTCGGTTCATTACTTCTCACCCCCTGCAAATAACTGATTGATCTTGTTCATATATTGTGTCCATTCTGTCCGATACATATCAAGCTTTTCCCTTCCTGCCAAAGTCACCTTATAATATCTTCGATTGCGCCCATCATATTGTCTGTCGTACACTTCAAGACACCCATCTTTTTGGAGTCTTCGAAGAACTGGATAGAGGGTTGATTCAGACACTTCTATCGTCTCACGCACATCCTGTGTAATCTTATAACCATAAGTGCCTTCCTCTGTCCGTGACACAACTGCCAGAACAATCGCATCCAAAAGAGCTGCACCTGTATTAAAGACCATTTCACCACACCCTTTCTGCAAAATCTGGATTTAACCCAAAATTGTCATGCAATTATCTTTACAGATTCGCTATATTATTTTGTTTCATATATTATACGCTGTATAATATATGCTTTTGTATATTATATGGCATATAATATTATAAGTCAAGAGAAAACAGTTGCAAAAATTGAACAACCTGCAGTTTGTCTTAACAGGTATTTTCAATAAAAACAGCATCAAGTGCATATTCTACGCGACTTCCACACAATAGAGATGAAACTCTTAACATCATTGAGGCCTCTGCCGAATATGATGTTTGTTTTTAGAGGTTCATCGTAATTCTCTGTGTGGGGCGCTTAGAATATGCACTTGATGCGTTCTTTTTAGTAATCAATATTTGTTATGTTAAGGTAAAATGCAGGCTTCCCCCAGTGTAAAAGAGTACAGCACCTTTTCTTTCACTTTCTTCCCGGTGATCTGTTCCAGTGCCCTGCCATAGTAATCTAGCTGAGCATGGTATTTTTCCACCAGTTCTTCTATCTTATATACTTTGTCTGTCTTGTAATCCAGTACGACCAGTCCGTCTTCTTCCTCAAAGTACACGTCTATGATTCCCTGTACAAGAGCAAAGTCTCCTTCTGGCTCATCTTTATATAATTCCTGCTCCGGTATCCCAAGTACAAACGGCTGTTCTTTCCACAGTTTTCCACAATCTGCACTTGTTCTCATTCGTTTTCCCACAGAGCTATCAAGAAATCCCAACACATCGGCTGTCCGGACGGAATCTGCCATTTCTCGCGTCATTCGCCCTTGTTCTACAAATGTATTTATCTCTGTCTCCAGCGTCTGCCTATCATACATTTTTTCAAAATCAAGAAGTTCCATGACGCGGTGATAAGCAGTTCCTCGCGGAGCTCCGGTCAGTGTTTCTTCTTCTGTCATAAATTTAGGAAGAAGCGGTACAACTTCCGGTTCTTCAAAAACTACTTCTCCTAATGCATTTTCCTCATCGTCAAGTTCTGCCTGATAAGCCATTTTTTTTAGCTCGGATACTGTAAATTTCATCTTTCTCGCATGACTTTTTGGATAAGGATACTGATATGCGAACTGTTCTTCTAATGTCTGTCTTACATTTGCATCATATTCTGCTGAAGTGTCCCATCTTCGTAATATTTCTTCCTGTATTTTTCCGGATACTTCCGTCTCCACCTCATCACGGACAATCTCTTCTGGCAACACTTCTTCGAAAGTGACCGGTATCTCTTCTGGTATATATGCAAGTGCCGGTATGATCCAGTCCAGATATTGAATAGCACTACTTCTCTGTGCAAAGGTCAGTGTCTTTGCCATTTTTGTCTCTAGATTATCACAGGTTCCTGTAATAATCAGCTTTTCCTTTGCTCTTGTCAGTGCAACATAAAGCACACGAAGTTCTTCTCCTAAATTATCAAGCTTCGCTTCTTTTTGAATCACTTTTTTTACCAGACTTGGAATTTTCGTTCTTCTATCTAAATCTACCACGTCCATACCGACTCCCAGTCTGGCATGAATGATCACTTGTCCGGCAAGATCCGTCACATTGAATTTTTTACCAGTTCCTGCTACAAACACGATTGGAAACTCCAGTCCCTTACTTTTATGGATCGTCATGACACGGACTGTGTCTGACTGCTCATCTTCCAGACTTGCCTCACCATAATCCACTTCAAATTTCTGAAGCTGCTCAATATAACGCACAAAATGAAAGAGTCCTTTATAGCTGGAAGACTGAAATGCCTGCGCTTTTGTAATCAGCATTTCTACATTTGCCGCACGTTGCGCTCCTCCCGGCATTGCTGAGATAAACTGACCATACCCGGTTTGTGTCAGAATTCTACGTAGAAGTTCATGGATTGGTGTATACGGAACAATTTCCCGGAAATCATTCATTTTTCCATAGCAATGTTTGAGTTTCTCACATATTACCGTATCTTCTCCGTTTTCCAGATAATTTTCTACCGCCTGGTAAAATGGAATTTCAAAAGCTTCAGAACTTCGGATCACTGCCATTTCTTGTTCGTTCAGTCCACAAAATGCCGACATAAGAACCGCCGCCAGTGGAATATCCTGTTTCCGATTATCCAGCACTCTCAGATAATCCAGAAGCACACCGATTTCCTGCGTTGCAAAATATCCTTCTTTTGTACCTGAAAATGCCGGAATCCCTTCCCGATTCAGTTCCTGTACGAATATGTCAGCAATCCCTTTCACACTTCTTGTGAGAATGACTATATCGGAATATCTTGCCGGACGCAGCTTCCCTGTCTTCTTATCCAGAACCTTCTGCTCTGCAATTAGCCTGCGGATCCGGCTTGCGATCATCCGGGCTTCCATCTCCTGTTTGGAGGCTTTTATGGAACGGTCATATTTTTTCAATTCTGTATTTAATACAAGTACTTCTGTTTCACACCCCGGATTTTCAGGATATTCTGCACCCACATACAATGCCGCCTTGTCATCATAATCAATCTCTCCGAGATTTCGCATCATGATCTGCCGAAAAATGTAATTCACACTGTCCAGTACTTCTTTTCGACTCCGGAAGTTTTTATGAAGATCAATCCTTTGTTTTGGTCCTTTTTCCAAATCATACGTGTCAAATTTTTCCATAAAAAGCTCTGGTCTGGACAGCCGGAAGCTATAAATACTCTGCTTGACATCTCCCACCATAAAAATATTATATTTTCCTTTCGAAACACCGGAAATACTGGTCAGAATCGTCTCCTGAATCAGATTACTATCTTGATATTCGTCAATCATAATCTCCCGGAACTGATCCTGATATTCCTTTGCAACCTCAGAAGGTTCAAACCCTTCTTCTGTTTTTTTTGCCAGGATCTGAAGTGCAAACTGCTCCATATCTGAAAAATCAATAACATTTTCCTGGCGCTTCTTTGCGTCAAATCTTTGCGAAAAACATTTTACCAGGCCCACCAATTCTTCCATATAAGGAAGACATATCTGCATATCTGCTGCCATTTCTTCCGGTTTCTGATAAAAATAATCTTTCTTCAGACCACTGACAATTCCCTTCACCTGCTCACGAAGATCCTTAACTGCTTCTATTTTTTCTTTCGATACAGTCTTATCTCTGCATGATGCAAATCTGCTCCACTCTACATTCTGGATGCGCCCAGACAGCTCATTATAATTTTTTGCACTTAAGAGCTCTCTTATTGTCTGAGCATCCAGCTTCAAAGCCTCTTCATACACAGCCGGGCCATCTATTTCCAGACTAATTTGCATTGCCTGTTCATTCAATAGTTTTGCTTCTTCCAGGTAGGCTTTCGCCCAGGTTACAATTTTGTTTCCATAATCACTTTTTTCCAGATCCTCTGCACAGTCGACTCTATATGCATCAACACAAGAATCAAGCCAGCCCTCTCCGTCTGGATAGCTCCGACTGTAATCGTAAGCCTTTTCAATCATTTCTTCTAGCTTTTTATCATTTCTTCTTCCACCATAGGCATTAGAAAACCGCAAGAACCGCTCTTCTTTTTGCGCGTACTTTTCTTCCAGCAGTTCATCTAATACATCATGCCGCAAAAGTTTCAGTTCTCCTTCTTCTGCAGTACGGAAACCTGGATCAATGGCGATTACATGAAAATGATCACGGATTACGGAAAGACAGAAACTGTGAATTGTTGTAATCTGCGCATTGTGGATCAAAGTTGCCTGTCTTTTCAGATGTTCATTTTCCGGATTCTCTTCTAATGCCTTTTCAATGGCACCCCGGATTCGTTCTTTCATCTCACCTGCCGCTGCTTCTGTAAATGTTACAATCAGAAGTTCGTCCACATTGACCGGGTGTTCCTCATCAGTCAGCATTGTAATAATACGCTCTACCAACACTGCTGTCTTTCCCGAACCTGCTGCTGCAGACACAAGAATATTGCGGTCCCGAAGATCAATGACCTGTTGCTGCTGTTTTGTCCACTTTACTCCCATGAGCCCGTTCCTTTCTCCTGCTCCTTTTCATGATCGTCCCGATTCATGTTCTCTTTGACTGCATCTGCTTCCATGGCTGCTATCACCTCTGACTGTGTCATCTCAAAAATATCCCGATATTTGTATCCCGGTATTTTCTGGTCAAAACCACAGATATGCCGGTATGCACAATAATCACATCCACTCTCCTGTTTCCTCCGGTATGGAAATGCTGCAACTTCTCCACTTAATATTTTTCGATGTACCTTAAAAACTTTCCCCAGGGCATGGCGCATCATCACTTCAAATTCCTGCTCCGATGCAACTTTTGAATTTTTTGACAGACTACCATTTTTATTATATTTCACAGGAATGACAGCAGATTCTCCAGCCTGACAATGATCCAAATGCTCCAGTGTCTCATCTTTCAAATTCATCACGCCATCCACTTTCAGCTCTTTTAGTACTTTCTGCCAGATTTCTTCTTCCTCTCCAACCACTTTCTTCTCCACAAGAGGATCATTTAAACGGTAATAAAAGACACCTGCCGGAATCACCTCACTGTCCGGGTAATGTTTTTGAGTCATTTTTACTGCTGCGTCCATATAGACCATAAGCTGAAGCTGGAGCCCGTGATATAAAGCCACCACATCAAAGGCCTTGCTCCCGGTCTTATAATCCAGAACCTTGACATAGACCTTGTCTTTGTCTTTGCACAGATCCACACGGTCAATCTTACCATTCTCAAAACGCATTTCATAAGCCACCGGCACAAAATCTCCTGCTTCCAGCTGCTTTGTAAGCGCCCATATAGTTCTCGTCAAAAGACGCTTCATGCGCTCAATCATATACTCGTTGCGCGCCGAACTGTAAAGCACCGAATTCCCATAGTCGGAAATGGCATGTTCCACACTATCATCAATGTATTCTTGTCTTTTTTCTTCCTCGATCTCTGTCCAGGACAAATTCTCTTCTTTTAGCTTTCTGGAATAATACTCCAGGGCACTGTGACACACATTTCCCAGATCAATTGGTTGAAATTCGTATATCTGCCGCTCCCGAAGGCGCAATCCATAAGTGAGAAAATGAGCAAATGCGCAGGCTGAAAACCGTTCAATTCTCGTGATACTGTCCTGAAAATGTTCTCCATAAAGCTGCTTAGCCACCTCTTTTGTCAGTCCATCTGCCGGCCGGGTATAAAATCCTGATTTCATAAGTTCTTCTACACGATACTGCCACTGTGGCTGTCTCTTGTACCAGGAATATAATTCCTGCCATTCCTGATCCATAGCGTTCCCGTCCTGAAATCCTCTGATAACTTTTTGCATACCAAGCTTGGGGGTCCACTCCTGGGCAGAAAATGCCTGTTTTTCTTCGTCTTCTATTTCCAGACCCGAAAATAATCTCTGCATCTCCTGGATCAGATATGATGGGCGGATACTTTTTCCGTCCGCGGAAACCTTGCTGTAATAAATATCCAATGTCTCAGAAGGTTTTGTCAGATTCATGTAAAGATAAAATTTCTGCTCGTACGCTTTCTCTTTACCTCCCGGTGACAGATGGATCTTTCCTGTTGCAAACTTATCCCTGTCGCGCTCTGTAAGAAGACCACTCCTTATTAATGCTCCCGGAAGAAATGTATCATTTGCCCCGACAAAAATAAGTGCTTTCATATCTTTTAATCTTGTACGTTGCATGTCTCCAACAACAACCTGATCAATTCCAGGTGGAATGACTCCGACTCTTGCTTCTTCAAGACCCGCGTCTAAAAGCTTCAGATATTCATCCATGGTCACCTTCTCATCACCAAGAAGTTCTACGAATTTATCAAATAGTTCAATCAAAATACGATAAACCTGACTGTATTCCTTGGCAAGCGCAAGTTCTCCTGCCTCTTGAAATGCTTCAGACTGACGCTGCAATTTTAACTGAAGTTCTTCTCTCACCATAAACTCATAAAGCGCCATCGTCACATCTTTGACTGTCTTGCTCCTTTGTCTTAATACATACACAAGCGTGTCCACCTTTTCCACAAGACGAACCCGGTTATGATTCAGAATTTCCAGATTTTCTTCTTCCATATATTTCGGGCGGCGGATCCAGCTCTCCTGCCATTTCTTATATCCACGGATTCCAAGTGCAATTACGTAATTTTCCAGTTCATCGACTTCACCATAAGTAAAACCACTAAGATTTGTTCTTAAGAAACGAAATACACTCTCATAACTGAAATTATCTTTCACCATATTCAGAAGACTCCGGATATATTCTACAAAAGAATTCAAAAGAATACTCCGCTTATGATCCATAAACACCGGAATTTCGTAGAGGTCAAATGCCTGTCCCAGGTCATCACCATACACCTCCATATTGCTTACAATAACTCCGATATCCCGGTAACGATATCCTTTTGTCCGAACCAGGTTCCGAACTCTTCCTGCAGCTTTCATCGCTTCTTCTCTTGGATTCCTGGCCACATGTACCCGGACTGCTCCCTGTTTTTCCTTATAACATTCTTTGCTATAGCGGAATATATTTCTCTCCAGAAACTCCATAGCCGAATTGTCACAGAATCGATAGAGTGGACGTTCGTACAGACACAATGGGTCTTCCACACTCACTTTTCTCTCTGCCGCAATCTGTATTAACGATGTCACGGTATGCTTGCCGAGTGCAAATAACTGATATGGGTGCTTATAAACGTACGGGTTTTCCCGATCATCCATCGTTACAGTTACGATCACTTCCCGGCATACTTCAAGAAGTTCTCCAAGCAGCCGGTTCTGTACTGGTGTAAATCCTGTGAATCCGTCCAGAACAATCGTACTTTCTTTTAAAATATCCGAACCTTTCACTACACGGCAAAGTGCATCCAGGAGTTCTTCTTTCGTAATAAATCTATCTTCCAGATATTTCTTAAAACCAATATACAGAACTTCCAGATCCTGAAGTTTATAATAAAGCCTTGAATTCTCCCCTGCTGCTGCTTTCATCTGCCTCAGTTCCTCTTCCCCAATATCGTACTGATCAAATTCTGAAAGCACTGATTTGACTTCGCTGATATAGCCAAGCTTTTTCATATTTCCCTTTAAAACTTTTAAATCCTTTTCATAATCACCGGCAATCTTTCGCAGAATCAGATTCTTTCCCTCATCATCCAACACCGGAAGGGCCTGCCCACCGGTCTCCTCAAAGATGCGGTAAGCAAGCCTTACAAAACTAAGTACGTCGATATTCATAATTCCATGATTCGGATGTTGCATGACAAGATCCTTCTGCGTCTGCATCGTAAACTGCTCCGGTACAAGGACAATATACTGACGATCCGGGAACTTTACAGATTCCCGGATCACATAATCATATAATTGATAAGATTTTCCTGAGCCAGACGGCCCAAATACGAATTTTAAAGACATATCTCTCCTTCTTACAGGCTTCTTAAATTCTCCGTAAATTCACTGCTGAGCGTAATCTTTGCCACGTAGAATACATCTCCTGTCATAAAGACCGTTCCGTCATCTTCTACTTCCACCTGAAGATCTCCTCCCGGCATATGTACGATTACTTTGTTATTCGTCATACCAAGCTTATGTGCCACGGCTGCGGCTGCACATGCACCTGTTCCAGATGCCAGAGTATAGCCTGCACCACGTTCATAAATCTCAATAGCGATATTCTCTTTGTCGATGACTTTCATAATCTGTGTATTGATTCTGTGCGGAAAATACTTCGCACACTCGGAATAATCACCAATCTTGCATACAATATTCTTAGAGATTTCTCTCATCGGAATCACGCAATGCGGATTACCGACACTTACACAAGTAACCGGATACAATGTCCTTCCGAATACCATATCTTCATTGATAACTTCTCTCTTCTCTCCTGTCACCGGAATTTCATCACTCCAGAAAGAAATCTTTCCCATAGAAACGCGGAGTCTGCTTCCGTCTTCATTTAAAAATGTAACTGCTGCCTCCCCATATCTGGTATATAATTTGAAATTCTTCTTTTGGATATAGCCTGCATCTTTTAAATATTTTGCAAAAATACGGACACCATTTCCACTTGTTTCAGATTCACTTCCATCCGGATTCCATACTTTGACATGCATGCCGTCTTCTTTTATAACCGGACCTTCCAGGACTCCATCTGCTCCAAGCCCTGCATTACGGTCACAAATCATCTTAACATTTCCCGGTGTCAGTTCCAGTTCATTTTTATTTGGATCAAATACTACATAATCGTTGCTTAATCCATGATAACGCTCTAATACCACTTTCATAACATACCTCCGTTTTAAATCTTCAGACAATTTTCACTATTCTTATCATAACAGGCATCAATTTCTTTTTCAATGTATATAATGATTTTTCTGTCGTTTAAATGTATGAAAAAATGATACACTATAAAACATAATAAGAATTACCTGTTGACAACAATTTGCGGATAAATATCAGCAGGTACATATGCTGTAACCTGGATACCTTCTTCTGTATAATTCTCTTCCAGTAATTCTCCATATTTTCGAATAAGCTGGATCTTCCCGGCTTCACTGTACGGATATACTTCCTCTATATAAACCTTCTGCTGGCGAAGAAGCGCTTCAATCGTCTCCAGCATATCCCCGAGTCCTGCTTTAGTCTTTGCAGATATTGAAACCGTATAGTCTGCCTTAAAATCTCGAATAACTGGTATTCCTTCCAGTCGGTCCTGTTTATTAAATACGGTAATAATCGGTTTATCTTGGACTTTTAATCCCTGAAGTGTCTCATAAACAGTAAACATCTGCTCATCCGCCTGAGGATTCGAGACATCAACCACATGCAGAATCATATCTGCATACTTTGCTTCCTCCAGTGTACTTTTGAATGCATCGATCAGATGATGTGGCAGCTTCCGGATAAAACCTACGGTATCTGTCAGAAGTATCTCCTGACCGCTTGGAAGCTTCAGACTTCTTGTCGTCGGGTCCAGTGTTGCAAACAACTTATCTTCCGCCAGAATATCTGCACCAGTCAAAGCGTTGAGAAGTGTTGACTTTCCGGCATTCGTATATCCCACGATTGCTGCGACCGGAATCCGGCTCTTTGCTCTTTTTTCTCTTGTCACTTCACGGTGTTGCTTTACACTCTTTAGCTCCCGATTCAGAAGTGCGATCCGATTTTTAATAAGACGTCTGTCCATCTCCAGCTTCTTTTCTCCCGGACCTCTCGTACCGATACCACCGCCAAGCCTTGACATGGCAGTTCCAAATCCGGCAAGTCTCGTCTGTCGGTACTTAAGCTGCGCCAGCTCAACCTGAATCTTTCCTTCACTGGTAGATGCTCTTGCAGCAAATATATCCAAAATAACCAGCGTCCGATCCATAACCTTTGCATCTAGTTCATCCTGGAGATTCTTCATCTGTGCCGGCGACAATTCATCATCACAGATAATTCCTGTTGCATCCAACTCCCACAAAAGGCTTTTGATCTCATCAATCTTTCCCTTTCCGACATAAGTTCCCGGGTGTACCTGATCCCGGCTCTGCACAACTTTTCCTACTGTAACAGCACCGGCTGTCTTCGCAAGCTCACTTAGTTCTTCCAGTGAAGCATCAATATCCTCCTGCCCCGGAAGACATACCCCTACCAATATAACACGTTCTGTCTCTTTCTTTAATTCTATCATTTAAACTTCCCTTATCTGGTTTTTAAAAATTCTGCTTCTTTAGCAGCTTTCTCGTCATCTGGATATGCAGTCACATAATCTTCCAGTTTTGCTTTTGCATTGTCCCAGTCTTCCAGTTTTTCATAGCAGACTATTACATTAAACTGAATTTCCTGCTTCATATCGTCAGAACAATCTGAATGATCCAATGCTTTTTCATAATAAGAAATAGCATCTTCATAGTTTTCTGTCTGCATCTTACACACTGCCATCATATTACAGATTGTTCCTGTCTCCTTCGTTCCGGCTGAAACTGCATTTTCAAATGCAGCAAGCGCATCTTTGTATTTTTCCTGTTCATAATATGCAATTCCCAGTCCACGATAGGAATCGGCCACATTTTTCTTATCCTCTACTGCTTTCTGGAAATTCTCCTGTGCTGCTGCATAATCTTTATTTTCCAGACTTTCCACACCCTTTTTATACACATTCTGACCACATCCGGCAAGCATCATGCACGCCAGTATCAGTGGTATAATTCTTTTATAGCATTTCATAATTGTTGTCTTTTTTCCTCCTGTCTAAGCAGTATATCCTGCAACTCCTGCTGAATTAATCACTGCCAGTATCACCACGACCATCTCTACTAAAATTGCTTCCCACATACCAAAGTATCCAATAACTGCCATAAACAACACAAGTATCTTTATAAATACTGCAAATGTAATATTCTGTGAAACACTGCGCAGGGTCTCTTTTGCAATTTTCATCAAAGCTACTATTCCATGAAGGTCATCTTTTACAAGAATCACATCTGCTGCCTCAATTGCCGCTTCTGACCCGAGATTTCCCATGGCAATTCCTATATCTGCTCTCGCCAGCATCGGAGCATCGTTAATTCCATCACCGACACAGACCAGCTTCTCTGCCTCTCCCTGAATAGACATGAAATCTTCTAACTGTTCCAGTTTATCCTGCGGAAGTAAGTCCGTATAAACATAGTCCATATGAAGTTCGCGTCCAACCGCCCGTCCCGTCTTTTCTGTGTCTCCCGTCAGCATCACCAAAATTGCCCGATACTTTTCCTTCAGCCATGTAAGCGTCGCTTTCGCCTCTTCTTTCACCTGATCCTGAACGAGTACATATCCTGCATACTCTCTGCCCACACATACGTAGACGACTGTTCCCGGTTCATTAATTTCATCTACCAGCAGCTTTTTTGCATCCATCATACGACGGCTTCCAACATGCACTCTCTGACCTTCATAGGTCGCACTGATTCCAAATCCAGGCTTTTCTTTTACGCTTCTGACACTGTCAGTATCCAGCTCTTTTCCATATGCATCTGCCAGTGATTTTGCCAGCGGGTGATTGGAATAACTCTCCACATGAGCGACCAGCTTTAAAAGTTCTTCTTCTGTCATACCCACTGCTTTTATTCTTGCCACCCGGAACTCTCCTTGTGTCAAAGTTCCTGTTTTATCAAAGATAAATGTATCTGCTTTCACCAGACTTTCCAGAAAATTACCACCTTTGACCACGATTCCCTGTCTGGCTGCTGAAGCAATTCCACCTAAAAATGCAAGTGGTGCTGCCACTGCAAGCGCACATGGACATGCCACGATTATAAAAATAAGTCCTTTATATATCCATGTCTCCCAGTTTCCATAAGAAAATGTAGACGGCGGAATAACCATGATCAACACAGACAGCAATACCATGATCGGTGCATATACTTTGGAAAATTTCGTCACAAATGCTTCTTTTTGGGATTTACGGTTCTGCGCCTCCTCCACAGTTTCCATAATTCTTGAGACGATTGAATCCTTGTAAATTCTTGTCACTCGCGCTTCCAGCACACCGCTCAGATTAATGCAGCCACTGTAAATCTTATCTCCTTTATACACTTCCACCGGCATTGCCTCTCCTGTAATTGCCTTTGTATCTATAGTCGAGCTTCCAGCCAGAACAACCGCATCGACTGGAATTCGTTCTCCTGGTTTGATCACAATAATATGACTCATCTTTAATTCCGAAGGATCTACCTGTACTTCCTGCCCTTTTACTTTACGAATAGCATATGTCGGTCTCAGATCGATCATCTTTGCAATAGATCTCTTTGTCCGGTCTGTCGCAATCTGTTCCGCAAGCATTCCAAGTTCAAACATAAGCATAACAATCACAGCTTCCATATATTTCCCTATGCCAAATGCTCCGATTGTTGCAAAGATAACTAATATATATTCTACCGGGAATCTCTTTTCCATAATCTCTTCACTCAGTTTCTGAAATGCCCCATATCCTGTCAGTAAATAGGTTCCCAGAAATATTGCGAATTTTTCTTGATCGGACAGCATAAATCGGGCTGCCCCCCAGACAGCACCTGCATATACTATTATCCCCAATCCATAGACTATACATTTTCTCTTTAACTGCTTTTTCATAACTCTATTCCCACATTCTCTTTCTTATTTTGAGACTTGCATCTTTGCTTCGCCCAGATGCAGGAAAACGCTTTGGTCAGTCATCTTAACATATCTTTTTATTCTGTAATATGCTCCATACCCTGACTGATAATAGACTGGATATGTCCATCTGCAAGCGAATAATAAACCGTCTTCCCGTCTCTTCGGTTCTTCACAAGTTTCATCTGCTTTAACATACGAAGCTGATGGGAGACTGCTGACTGTGTAACTCCCAGTATCTCCGCCAGATCACACACACACATCTCTGATTTTTGCAATACATACAGAATTTTCACTCTTGTTCCATCTGCAAATGCTTTATAAAAATCAGCCAGACTATTAAGCAGTTCTTCATCCGGCATCTGCTCCAAAGCCAGTTTTACGTTCTCATTATGAATACATGTCACATCGCAGCATTCAACTTCTGTCTTTCCCATATATTTCATCCTTTCAAACTACAGACTATCATGACCCGACTGTCATGTTTTTTGTAAGGCTTAAATCTTAAAAATTACAATTTTCATAGCAAGACTATGCCTGTACAAATGCCTGTTTATATTAATTATGCCAAATGGAGAAAACTATTTCAACCATTTGGCATAATTTAACACTTTTGTAATGTAATGTTATCGTTATTTTGTTTTCACATGCATTGCGCGGATGGAATTCAATACACATAGCATTGCTACACCTGTATCAGCAAATACTGCAAGCCACATATTCGCAAATCCAAGAAAACCAAGAATCATAACAATTGCTTTGATCACCAGCGCAAATACTACATTCTGAATTGCAATACTTCCTGTCTTCTTCGCAATCGCGATAGACTGTGGGATTGCTTCTACTGAAGAATTCATAAATACCACATCAGCCGCCTCTATTGCGGCATCTGCTCCGCTTCCCATTGCTGCTCCCACATCTGCACCAGCCAGTACCGGTGCATCATTAATTCCGTCTCCAACGAACATGACAGCACCGTGATTCTTACGAACGTTCTTTAGATGCTCCAGTTTTTCCTGTGGAAGAAGCTGTGCATAAACTTCATCAATTCCTGTCTCTTTTGCAACTGCCTGCGCGCTGTTCTTCTCATCACCAGTTAACATAACTGTTGCAATTCCAAGAGCTTTCATCTTACTTACAGAAGCAGCCGCATCAGTCTTAATTTCATCTGCTACAATTACAAATCCTTCTAACACACCATCAACTGCCAGTAAGACTTCTGAGCCATAACCGCCTTTTTCGTATCCTGTCGTATCTACCTGATACATTTCCATCAGTGTATAATTTCCAAGGAGAACGGTTCCTTCCGGGAATGTTGCACGGATACCTTTACCGGAAATCTCTTCCACTTCTTTCGGTCTTGTAAGCGTCAGATTCTGTCTTCTTGCTTCCTGAACAATGCTGATCGCAATTGGGTGTGTTGAACCAAGCTCACAGTCCGCCGCCATAGTCAGCACCTGTTTTTCTGTCAGTTTTCTTGTTGCCGTGACTTTCTGTACAGCAAAATTCCCCTTTGTGATGGTTCCTGTCTTATCCATAATGACTGCTTTAACATCTTTCAATGCCTCAATAGCCAAACCGCCTTTAAAGAGGATTCCTCTCTTAGATCCTGCTCCAATTCCCGAGAAGAAAGCCAATGGTACACTCAATACAAGTGCACACGGACAACTGATTACAAGAAATGTAATCGCTGTGTAAATCCAGTGGTTCCAGTCTCCCGTTACAATGGAAGGGATAATTGCAGTAAGAACTGCTGCCACAACAACAACTGGCGTATAAACTCTCGCAAATCTTGTGATAAAACGATCGATCTTCGGCTTACTTGCCGCTGCATTTTCCACCGAATCAAGAATCTTTGTGACCATGGATTCGCTCAGTGGTTTTGTAACCTCAGCCTTTAATACACCTTGTTCATTGATACAACCGGAAATCAGTTCGTCTCCCGGAACAACTCTTACCGGTACCGGCTCTCCTGTGACCGGTGAAGTATCTACCCGGCTCTCACCCTCGATAACCTTTGCATCCAGCGGAATTCTGTCACCAGGACGGATCATAATAATATCTTTTACCCTTGCATCCTGTGATGGAATTTCTTTTACTTCTGAACCAACGACAAGATTAACAACTTCCGGACGCATATCTACGGCATCCATAATCTGTCCACGGCTCTTTTCCACGGCAATATCTTCGAACAACTCTCCGATACGGTAGAACAGCATAACTCCGACTGCCTCTGCAAAATCACCAATCACAAACGCTGCAATTGTCGCAACTGCCATCAGAAAGTTTTCATCAAACAAATGTCCTCCCGCCATATTCTTCAGCGCTTTCATTACAATTTCAAGTCCAAGAAGTAAGTACGCAATAATGAAAATACATGCACTGATCATCGAATTCGGAAGTGTTTTTTCTGCAATAATACCTACGGCAAAAAGAATCGCTCCAGCTCCGACAAGTACTATATCCTTTTTATTCTCTTCAAACGGGTTCTTCTTCTCTCTTTTGATTGGCTGATCATCCGGCATTGCAACAACCTGTACTTCTGACTCGATAGCGGAACAGATTTCCTGAATCTTGGAAAGGAGATGCTCCTGATGATCTGATGCGACAACTAGTTTTTTTGTTGCATAAGTCAATGTTGCACCTTCAACTTCCGGTAACGCCTGAATCTTTCTCTCCATCTTAGCTGCACAGTTCGCACATCCAAGATTCTCCAAAATGTATGTCTTCTGCGCTACACCTGCCGGCATAACACAAGGCTCATGCTCCACTGCTTCATGATGATGTTCATGCTCTTCGTCTTGGTGGTGATGATGTCCACAGCCACAGCCGCATTCACACTCCTCATCATGGTGATGGTGCTCGTGCTCCTGCTTATGGTCATGATGGTGTTCATGCTCTTCGTCTTGGTGGTGATGATGTCCACAACCGCAACCACATTCACACTCTTCCTCATGGTGATGGTGCTCGTGTAATTCTTTCTCCATATCTTTCATATATTTTATCCTCCTGCACGTCGCATTAACAATTGAGCATTTGTTCATATGTTTGTTTTAAATATATTCCTGATATGTCTGTTTGTCAATAGTCTTCCTTTATTTTCTCTTAATTATTACTAATCAATCTGCCAGTCGATTGGTTCCACACCGCCTGCTTCCAGGAATTTATTCGTCTTGCTAAATGGTTTACTTCCAAAGAAACCACGGTAAGCGGAAAGCGGACTTGGATGTGGTGCTTTCAGAATCAGATGGTTCGGATTATTCAACATGCTGGCTTTTCTCTGTGCCGGAGCTCCCCAAAGAATAAATACAATCGGACGATTCTGGCTATTAAGTGCCATAATTGCTGCATCCGTGAACTCCTCCCAGCCAATGCCTCTGTGTGAATTCGCCTGATGTGCCCGTACAGTCAATACTGTGTTGAGCATCAGAACACCTTGCTCTGCCCATTTTGTCAGACAGCCATGATTCGGGATGGTACAGCCCAGATCATCGTGAAGTTCTTTATAGATATTTACCAGTGATGGTGGAATATCCACACCTTTCTTTACAGAAAAACAGAGTCCATGAGCCTGTCCTACATTATGATATGGATCCTGTCCAAGAATCACAACCTTTACTTTATGTAATGGTGTCAAATGAAAGGCATTGAAAATGTCATCCGCCGGTGGAAATATCTGTCTTGTTCGATATTCTTCATTTACTGTCTCAAATAGTTTTTTATAATACGGCTTTTTAAATTCCCCCTGCAAAGCCTCAAGCCAGTCATTATTAATTGCTGCCATTTTCTTTTCTCCTTTTTACTTTCTAGATAGAGATATAGGTAATTGCAACTTTAAGTTACAATTACCCATACCTTTTATCAGTTATAATCGCACAGAAACACCTCTGCCACGAAGATATTCTTTTACTTCCTTAATCTCTAATTCTTTATAATGGAACAGAGATGCTGCCAATGCTGCATCTGCCTTTCCGTCTGTCAGCGCATCGTAAAAATGTTCCAGATTGCCTGCACCGCCGGAGGCTATGACCGGAATATTAACTGCTTCTGCAACTGCACGAGTCAGTTCCAGATCATACCCTGCCTTTGTTCCGTCACAATCCATACTGGTCAAGAGTATCTCTCCTGCTCCCAGTTTTTCCACCCTATGAGCCCACTCCAGTGCATCAATTCCTACATCAATTCTTCCACCATGTTTGTAAATGTTCCAACCACTGCCATCTGCACGTTTCTTTGCATCGATTGCTACAACCACACATTGGCTTCCAAACTTGTCTGCCGCATCCGAAATCAGATTCGGAGTATCAATGGCTGATGAATTAATCGAGATCTTGTCTGCTCCTTCTCGCAACAGTGCCCGAAAATCGTCTACCGTACGGATTCCTCCACCAACAGTAAATGGAATAAATACTGTCTCAGCTACTTTTCTGACCATATCTACAACTGTGTTTCTTCGATCGGATGAAGCTGTAATATCCAAAAAAACAAGTTCATCCGCTCCTGCTTTATCATAAGCCTTAGCAATTTCTACCGGATCTCCAGCATCCTTCAAATCTACAAAGTTCACACCTTTTACAACTCGTCCGTTATTTACATCCAGGCATGGGATGATTCTCTTTGTATGCATATACCGTTCCTCCTATCTATAACTCAACAAAATTCTTCAAAATCTGTATTCCAACATCACTGCTCTTTTCCGGATGGAACTGGCATGCAAATACATTTCCACTTTCTACAGATGCATGGATCAATGTGCTGTATTCTGTTGTGGCTGTTACAATACTCTCATCTTCTGCCTTCAGATAATAAGAATGTACAAAATATACATAAGAATCTTCCGGTATTCCACGGAATAATCTGCCTTCATTCGGATACTTCAGAGAATTCCAGCCCATATGAGGAATCTTAAGTCCCGGCTGATCCGGAATCCGAAGAATCTCTCCTTTTAAAATACCAAGTCCTTCTACTCCCGGTGTCTCGTCACTTCGTTCAAATAAAAGCTGAAGTCCCAGACAAATTCCAAGAAATGGAGTCCCTTTTTCCACGACTTCATGAATCACTTCTTCCAGATTATATTGTCTGATCTTGCTCATAGCATCTCCAAATGCTCCGACTCCCGGAAGAATTACTTTGTCTGCCTTTAAAATCGACTCTCTATCTCTTGTTACAACAACTTCCTGTCCTAAAAGGTGCATAGCCTTTTCCACGCTCTTTATATTCCCTGCATCGTAATCAATAATTGCTATCATGTGCTCGTGTCCCTTTCTTCTCATTCCTTTATGCCTGTTAACGCACATCTTTCTCTTTTGTTGTGGTTTCTTCTATCGTACATCAAGTGTGAACCAGAATTCAACACCATTATCATAATTTTTCACACCGTATTGCTGATGCATGGATTCCATAATGGCTTTTACGATAGAAAGTCCGATTCCATTGCCTCCATACTCGCGTGTATGAGCCTTGTCCACTTTGAAAAATTTATCCCAGATACGCGGAACATCTTCCTCCGGTATTGGCTTTCCGGTATTAAATACAGTCACTTTTGCAAGTCCGTCTTCCCGCAAAATCTTCACTTCAATAATCTTTTCTTCATTGACATGATTATAGGCATTACTTACATAATTACGCACGACCTGTTCAATCTTAAACTCATCCCCCCAGACGTAAACTGGATTTTCTTCCCTGAAAATAAGTTTAACATCCTTTTGCTGTGACAAAATGTCCATACTCTGAAGTACTCCGCCAATCAGCTCTGTCAGATTAAAACGCTCAAATTCTACTTTATCATTCCCGAACTCCAACTGATTCAGTGTCATCAGATTCTTGACCATCCGATTCATCTTACCTGCTTCGTCCATAATAACATCACAATAGAAGTCGCGGCTCTCCGGGTCATCATTAACTCCTTCTTTCAGTCCTTCTGCATATCCCTGGATCAGAGCAATCGGAGTTTTCAACTCGTGAGATACATTTCCCATAAACTCCGTACGCATCTGCTCCATCTTCTCTTTCTGCTCAATATCCTGCTGCAGACTGTTATTTGCCTGCTTCAATTCAGAAATTGCCTTTTCCAGCTTCTGCGACATACGATTAAAGTTATCACCCAGTTCACCAATCTCATTTTTACCACCGCTTGTATACTTCGCCTCAAAATCCAGATTTGCCATACGGTCAGACAGCTCTGCCAGTTCCTGGATCGGCTTTGTAATCCTTCTGGAGAAATACCATACAAGTCCCATGCAGATGATCAGTGTTCCCATACCTACATATATTAGGAAACGATTGGATAATGCAACACTTTCACGGATACTTTCTACAGGACTTCGAATGAGGAAATTCACATTATCGTCAAGTTGTCCCCACATCTCAATATATTCGCTCTGATTCCATGGATCCTGACTTCTCATCAACTGGTAATTGTCTGTGCTATCCAGCACCTTCCCACCTTTTTGTGCCTGGTTCAGAAGATATCCCGCTAGCTGCTGCTTGAGCATATTCGTATCGTGCACATTTGTAATCAGTTTTTCATTATCCATATCCAATACAATATAGGAAATGTTGCTCTTCTCACACAGGACATGTAATTCATCTTGTACTTCATCATTACTGATCGTCCCCTTTTTCACAGCATTCTGTAGTTCTTCATATACATGAATGAACTGCATTTCCTTGTCTCTGATATAATACGGCTCTAAGAACTTTACATTAACAACAAGCAAAATAGCAATCAGACAGATGACCATGCCTGCAAAAACTGCAATCATCTGCCTCTTAATAGAATGCTTTCTTTTTTCTTTTTGTTTAAAATGCTTCATCTTAATTTACCTCGAATTTGTAGCCCATTCCCCAGATTGTCTTAATGTATTCACCCTTTTCTCCAAGCTTGCTGCGAAGCTTCTTAACATGAGTATCGATAGTTCTTGCATCTCCAAAATAATCATAATTCCATACATTATTCAATATCTTCTCCCTGGAAAGTGCAATTCCCTGATTCTCAAGGAAATAAGACAATAATTCAAATTCTTTATAACTAAGTTCCACATCTTTTCCGTCTACCTGCACCTGATGAGCTGCCTTATCTACAACGATACCACCTGCTTCCACATGCTCATCCGCATCCAACACATTCGAACGTCTCAGAAGTGCATTCACTCTCGCAACAAGAATCTTCGGACTAAATGGCTTAGAAATGTATTCATCCACGCCAAGATTAAATCCCTGAAGTTCATCCCGCTCATCGCCGCGTGCCGTCAGCATAATAATCGGTACTTTAGAAGACTGACGGATCTCACGGCAAGTCTGCCAGCCGTCCATCTTCGGCATCATGACATCTAATATGATCAGCGCAATATCTTTCTCTGCGTAAAACGCCTCCATAGCCTCAAGACCGTCTCCTGCCTCCAGCACCTGATATCCTTCTCTTCCAAGGAAATCCTTCACAAGCTTACGCATTCTGCTCTCATCATCTACAACTAATATCTTGATCTTTTCCATATCATAAACCGTTACTGAAAACTTATAAAAAGTTACAAACTTCTATGTTTCATTCCTACTTCAACGAGTATGCTTTTGATGATATAAATATCTATCTACTCACAAGTTCTTGTACTCTCCATAGGCGTAAATTCCGGACTAACGTATCCGTACATATTTGCATTAACGTTTCAGTGTTAGCTTGCAAATCGTTCTCCATAGGCCTTGAGATTTATAGATGCCTGGAAATCTCTGTCAATCATATTCCCACATTCACATCTATAAACCCTGTCAGATAACTTCAAATCTTTTTTGATGTTTCCACAGCAGCTGCAAAGCTTTGATGATGGATAAAACCGATCAGCCACAATAAACAGGATCCCTTTATCATTGCATTTGTATTCAAGCTGTTTTCTAAACCCAAAAAATCCTTGTTCCTGGACTGCTTTGGATAAATGTCTATTTTTCATCATTCCACTGACATTCAGATCTTCAATACAAATAAATCTTGGCTTTCGATTTACGATCTCAGATATGGTCTGATTCAAATAGTTTTTACGGATGTTTG
>NZ_JAJCNB010000108.1:0-273 GCF_020560825.1 Dorea sp. 210702-DFI.3.17 | reverse complement strand
ACGCAAACGAAGCACCTTACCCGGCTGCGTACCCGGCTCGATCTTCAATTTCGCCTTTCCGTCGATGGTCGGGACCTCTACCGTGGCTCCCAAGGCTGCTTGCGGAACACTCAATAGCAGGTTGTATAACAGATCGTTCTCATCACGAATCAACTCCGGATGCGGTTCCTCCTCGATAAGGATCAATAAGTCACCGTTGATTCCACCATGTCGTGCGGCGTTGCCTTTACCATTCATGGAGAGCTGCATGCCCTCGGCTACACCGGCAGGGAT
>NZ_JAJCNB010000107.1:0-273 GCF_020560825.1 Dorea sp. 210702-DFI.3.17 | reverse complement strand
GCGGCCGTGGCGTATCCCGCGTTCTTGAACATATCGGCTATCGTATAACGCTCCGGTCGTATGATCATTCCGGCGTTTCCCGCGGCGATGTCCGTTCCCGGGCGGCGCCATGCGTACTCTCCGGTTAGCATGGAATATCGGGAGGGCGTACTGGTAGAGGCGGTCGCGTGAGCGTTGGTGAAGCGGATACCGTTCTTGGCGAGCCGGTTGATATTCGGGGTTTTCACTTGCGTGCCGTCGTAGCATTCCAAGTCTCCATATCCCAAGTCATCC
>NZ_JAJCNB010000106.1:0-275 GCF_020560825.1 Dorea sp. 210702-DFI.3.17 | reverse complement strand
GTTTATTAGCGACGTCGATGAGATCCTCCACTTTTCGGAACTCGGCGTGGTATTCCTGATGTTTATCATCGGCCTTGAGTTGAATCCCTCCAAACTTTGGCAACTGCGGCGTTGGATTTTTGGCGTAGGCGCGGCACAGGTGCTGTTAAGCGCGGCGTTGCTGGCGGGATTATTGATGCTGACGGATTTCGCCTGGCAGGCGGCGGTGGTCGGTGGCATTGGCCTTGCGATGTCTTCAACTGCAATGGCGTTGCAATTGATGCGTGAGAAAGGGA
>NZ_JAJCNB010000105.1:0-280 GCF_020560825.1 Dorea sp. 210702-DFI.3.17 | reverse complement strand
AAACGAATCCAAAAAATTGACCTAGAAGCCAACGCATGCAACGCTATGCATGTGTCGATGAAGAAAGCAACCCGTAGGCGGCGATGTCAAACCGGTTAGCTCACAAGCTTTGCTTGTTTCGCTATCCTTTGCTTCGCAAATGATTGCAGAACTTCAGACGGTTCCAGATGAATGCAAGCATTCCTCTGAGAACAGTCAGAACTTCCGCACCGCTTTCGACATCTATTGGTTATGCTAATAAGAGCGTATGGTGGATGCCTTGGCACTAAGAGCCGATGAA
>NZ_JAJCNB010000104.1:0-286 GCF_020560825.1 Dorea sp. 210702-DFI.3.17 | reverse complement strand
ATTTGACGCCCTGTGGGACTAAACTTACCACTTTTTCAGTGGCGTCCCTATAGAGTTGGGAGTCATCTCCCAACTGATATAATGTGAAATATAAAGTGAAAAACAGTACCGGCAGACGGAATTGTATTGTATAATGAAAGTATGATTATACAAGTGTAAAGAGGTTGTTAACAGTTAAATATAAATTATAAAATTATATAAGCTGGTGTTGAGCTTTATAAGATATTAGAGTAGAATATTATTGAAAGGAGTTGATACTTTGAGTAAATATTATTCTATACATGAA
>NZ_JAJCNB010000103.1:0-290 GCF_020560825.1 Dorea sp. 210702-DFI.3.17 | reverse complement strand
CTTGACGACTTGAAAAATGACGAAATCACTAAAAAACGTGAAAAATGAGAAATGCACACTGAAGGACCTGGAATATGGCGAGAAAACTGAAAATCACGGAAAATGAGAAATACACACTTTAGGACGTGAAATATGTCGATTGAAAACTGAAAAAGGTGGAAAATTTAGAAATGTCCACTGTAGGACGTGGAATATGGCAAGAAAACTGAAAATCATGGAAAATGAGAAACATCCACTTGACGACTTGAAAAATGACGAAATCACTAAAAAACGTGAAAAATGAGAAATGC
>NZ_JAJCNB010000102.1:0-290 GCF_020560825.1 Dorea sp. 210702-DFI.3.17 | reverse complement strand
GAGTGCGTAAAAACTGCTGGTGCTGAAGTAGTATTTTCATCTACGGAGTGTTTCGTCTGAACGAGCGCAGGCGCAATGGACTTAGAGAATCAGAAAAGAGTAAAGGATTTCGCTGATGAATACGGCGCAGAGAACTTAGTAGTAGTTCTTGGTGCTGCAGAAGGTGAAGCTGCAGGTCTTGCAGCTGAGACTGTAACAGCAGGAGATCCGACATTCGCAGGTCCATTGACAGGGGTCCAGCTTGGACTCACAGTATATCACGTTTGCGAGCCTGAAATGAAGGCAGAGTT
>NZ_JAJCNB010000101.1:0-300 GCF_020560825.1 Dorea sp. 210702-DFI.3.17 | reverse complement strand
GGTCGTCAGCTTTTCTACACCATAGCATCCAGTTATATTACCCTCTATCTTGCGATTGTTTTCCTGGTAGTTGCCAACACCATCGTGGGTGTTCAGTTCCTGATGAGTCAGCAGAAAACCGGGCGCAGATACCAGACTCTGATCCGCCTGGGAGCTACTTACGAAACCCTTTGCCAGTCTGCTGGAAAGCAAATTACCTGGTTTATGGGACTTCCTGTATTGGTTGCGGCTGTCAGCAGTCTGTTTGGAGTCAGGGCGTTATTTACAGGGATACTCTCGTCCCGAACCCGTGGGACAGTG
>NZ_JAJCNB010000100.1:0-303 GCF_020560825.1 Dorea sp. 210702-DFI.3.17 | reverse complement strand
CAGATTTCCTGTTAGACCAGCAGACCTACACGCTTTATATTCATAATACCTCTGTCGTGCTTCCAAAAAATCAGGGAAAACTGTTGGTTGCTCTTTTGTCCGGCGGCGATGCTCTGGTCACGACGGAGCAACTTTGCATAGCACTATGGGGAACCACGGAATACATAGACGAAAATGCCTTGCAGGTTAATCTGACCAGGCTGAAAAAGACGATGTCCGGTCTTGAGATGAAGCAGCGAATCGTTGCGGTTCGTGGGATGGGCTATCGTCTGGAAACGGGGGTGGCTCCATGAAGCAGCTTTG
>NZ_JAJCNB010000099.1:0-305 GCF_020560825.1 Dorea sp. 210702-DFI.3.17 | reverse complement strand
TATCCGGCTTTCTTAAGCTCTTCATGAGCTTTCTCAAGGTTTGCATCTGATACACGAATGATCGGTCCTGTACAACCCATTCCGCTCTCTGCATAAATATTGATCTTCCATAATGCTTTTACGGCATCCTCAAGATCCATTACTTCGATTCCTGCGATCTGTGCTGTTACGATCTCCTTCGGCGGCTCTTTTACATCCTCCTCTGCTGCAGCTGGTTTTGCTGCTGCTTTTCTTGCATCCAGGATTTCTTTTAAGCCTGCTTTCTTTGCTGCTGCAAATTCTGCTTTTGCTACCTCAAATACTTT
>NZ_JAJCNB010000010.1:0-80021 GCF_020560825.1 Dorea sp. 210702-DFI.3.17 | reverse complement strand
ATAGCCTCCGGCAGGATTGCAGAGGTGCGCAGTAGAAGTATGTCATGCAATTGCACCAGGTCCATTTTCAGCGGCGGTAGACCGGTTCTTATATACGGTAAAAGGAATGGGATGCCACGGAAGCGCCCCGCAGACGGGTCTGGATCCGATCCCGGCAGCAGCAAGACTGGTAGGAAGTCTTCAGGAAATTGTAAGCCGAAGAATCAGTCCGACGGAGACGGCAGTTATCAGTGTGACTCGTTTTACATCAGGTACAAGCTGGAACATTATCCCAGAGACCGCCAGGCTAGAAGGAACCGTTCGCACATTTAATCCCAAAGTGCGTGAGCAGATTGTGGAACTGATGCAGGCACAGGCTGAAGGTCTGGAGCAGGAAGGTTATCAGGTGGAATTTACATGGATCCCGGGCTGTCCGGCAACGAACAATGATGCAGAACTGGCAGAACTTGTGCGAAAAGAAGCAGTGGAAGAAGGATTCCATGTAATCTTGCAGCATCCGGAGATGGGAGGAGAAGATTTTTCCTGTTATCAGGAGTTGGTTCCGGGAGCATTTTTTTATGTGGGGACCGGGGGAAAATATCCGGCGCATAATTCTAAGTTCACAGTAGATCCGGCAGCACTTTTGGGAGCTTCCAAACTGATGAGCGAGATTGTGAAGAAAGCGCTTAAAGCTTCATAGATATTGCAGCTATGAAGCTTTGTTTTTTGGCAGAGCAGTAAAAAGCACATAGATGATATCAGTGGCATGCCTTGTAATGAGTATAGAAAATGTGCTATACTCGGAAGAGTAAAAATTACAGTTATCAGATGGACGAGAACTGCGATGAGTACAATGTCGGGGAATTTCTTCGTCGGATGTGCTCTTTACTAGTTTTGAATTGGAGCATAGAATGAAAGATATTATTTTTAAGAGAACAGAGCTGGAAGACAAGGAAATCATGACAAAGTATTTCGATGAGCATCCGAGCAGAAGTTGTGAACGTACATTTGTCAATGTGTTTTTATGGTCCAGGCAGTACCCGGTAAAATGGGCGATTGTTGAAGGAGCCATGGTGTTCAAAAGTGAAGATGAGGGACATGTTGCCTATGCATTTCCGGCAGGGACAGATGAACATGTGAAGCGTGCATTGGATAAGATGAAAACATATAGTGAGGAGCGAGGTTATCCGTTCCGTATGTATAATGTGACACCGGATGATTTTGCACGACTGGAAAGCTGGTATCCGGGAAGATTCGAGATTGAGTATGACCGGGACGAAGCGGATTATGTCTATGAAAGCGAGAAATTAGCGACTTTGTCTGGTAAGAAGATGCATGGAAAGAAGAACCATGTGAATCGATTCCGAAAAGAATTTGAAGGACGCTGGAGCTACGAATCCATGAAAAAAGAGAATCTGGAGGAATGTTTCCAGATGGCTTTGAAGTGGAGAAAAGAGAATGGCTGTAATGATGATACAGATAAGAATGCAGAGATGTGTGTGACAATGAATGCACTCAGACTTTTTGAAGAACTTGACCTGAAGGGCGGTATCCTTCGAATTGATGGTAAAATCGTAGCATTTACCATCGGAGAACCAATCTGCCAGGATACATTTGTTGTTCACATAGAGAAAGCTTATGCAGATGTGCCCGGAGCATATACTATGATCAATCAGCAATTTGTAGAACATGAGTGTATGGATTACAAATATGTGAATCGGGAAGATGATGCCGGTTCTGAGGGACTCAGAAAAGCAAAGCTTTCCTATAAACCAGTATTTATGGTAGAAAAAGGACATGTACATGAAAAGGAGATAGAAAAATGATAGCAGATAAAATGAAAAATATGGTAGCGAACAGTTCCGCTATTCGTGCAATGTTTGAGGAAGGAACACGTCTGGCAGGAATTTACGGACGTGAGAATGTATTTGATTTCAGCCTTGGGAATCCGAATGTTCCGGCACCGCAGATTGTAAAAGATGCAATTGTCGAACTGGTCAATGACACAGATCCGGTTGTGCTTCATGGCTATACGAACAGTAACAGTGGATATCCGGAAGTAAGAGAGGCAATTGCAAAGTCTCTGAATGAAAGATTTGATACAAAATTTTCAGGCAAGAACATTGTCATGACTGTCGGAGCGGCAGGTGGATTGAATGTCATTTTAAAATCTCTGATCAATCCCGGAGATGAAGTGATTGCATTTGCACCATATTTTGGAGAATATCGTTCTTATACAAACAACTATGATGGAGTTCTGGTCGAGATTTCCCCGAATACAGTTGATTTTCAGCCAAAGCTTGATGAATTTGAGCAGAAGATTACACCAAAGACAAAAGCTGTAATTGTAAATACACCGAATAACCCGACCGGTGTTGTATATTCAGAGGAGACAATCAAGAAGTTAGCGACAATCATGGAGGCCAAACAGAAAGAATATGGAACAGAGATTTTCCTGATTTCTGACGAACCATATCGTGAACTTGCTTATGATGGAGTGGAAGTTCCATACCTGACGAAATATTATGATAATACGATTGTAGGATATTCTTTTAGTAAATCCCTGTCACTTCCAGGAGAACGTATAGGATATCTTGTTATTCCGGATGAGGTTGCAGACAGTGAAGATCTTCTTTCCGCTGCCAATGTGGCAACAAGAATCTTAGGTTTTGTAAATGCACCAACTCTGCAGCAGAAAGTAGTAGAAAAATGCCTGGATGCCAAGACAGACCTTTCTTTCTACAACAGAAACAGAGAAGATCTATATAACGGATTGAAAGAATGTGGATTTGAATGCATCAAACCACAGGGAGCATTCTATCTTTTTGTAAAATCACCAGTTGCAGATGAAAAGGAATTCTGTAATGCAGGAAAGAAATATAATATCCTGATGGTACCAGGTAGTTCCTTTGCGTGCCCGGGATATGTAAGACTGGCATATTGTGTATCTCATGAGACAATCGTGAATTCGCTTCCAAAATTCAAAGAACTGGCAAAGGAATACATGTAATGTTCAGAGGTCGCGGCGATGAACAAATTTAGCAAAGATACAGGAGCATAGTATGAAAGCATTTGAGAAGAACATAAGAAAAGTAGAGCCATATGTACCAGGTGAACAGCCACAGCGCAAAGTCATCAAATTAAATACGAATGAGAATCCATATCCACCGGCACCGGGAGTCACAAAAGCGTTAGAAGAGATGGATACAGACCGTTTCCGCCTTTATCCGGATCCGACTGCAGCACCACTTGTAAATGCGCTTGCAGACTTTTATCATGTGAATCCGGACCAGGTATTTGTAGGTGTAGGATCCGATGATGTATTGTCTATGTGTTTCCTGACATTTTTTAATTCCGAAAAACCGATATTTTTCCCGGATATTACTTATTCTTTTTATAGTGTATGGGCAGATCTGTATCGGATTCCATATGAATGTCAGAAACTGGATGAGGATTTCAAACTTGTAAAAGAAGACTACTATAAGGAGAACGGGGGAGTGATTTTCCCAAACCCAAATGCACCGACAGGAATCTATGAGGATCTGTCAGTAGTAGAAGATATCATTGCACATAATCAGGATGTCATTGTGATCGTGGATGAAGCGTATATTGATTTTGCAGGACGTTCCGCAATGGAATTGATTGACAAATACGATAACCTGATCGTTGTCCAGACATTTTCCAAGGCAAGATCTATGGCGGGTATGCGAATCGGCTATGCTATCAGCAATCCAACATTGATTAAATATTTAAATGATGCGAAATATTCATTTAACTCTTACACTATGAACCAGACTTCAATTGTGTGTGGAGTGGAAGCTGTGAAAGACAGGGAATATTTCGAGAATGGCGTCAGAAAAATTGTTGAGACAAGGGAGTGGGCAAAAGAAGAACTTACAAAACTTGGATTTACATATCTGGATTCCGGGTCCAATTTTATATTTGCAAAGCATCCAAAATACGATGCGAAAGAGCTGTTCGAAGCATTAAAGGCACATGACATCTATGTGCGATTCTGGGGCAGTGAGAGAATCGAGCAATATATGCGTATTACCATCGGAACAAGAGAAGAGATGGAACAGTTATTTGCATTTTTGAAAGAATATATGTGGCGGGGTTCTGAACAGTTACAAAAATAAATGAAAAAATAAGGAGAGATGTATGACACAGTCATTAGTACAAGGAATTATTGATGCACTCAGTGGAAGTGTTGGGAAAGAGGCAATTGTATTTATTATTTCCATGATTCCGATTTTGGAACTTCGTGGAGCACTTCTTGTGGCAGGTCCGCTTCTTGGAGTGCCGGTCGCAAAAGCGATTCCATTATGTATTCTTGGGAATATTATACCGGTTCCGTTTATCCTGCTTCTGATTACACCGATTTTTAACTGGATGAAAGGAACAAAACATTTAAAACCGCTGGTAGATAAGCTGGAAGCAAAAGCAATGAAGAAAAAAGACCAGATTGAAAAATATGAATTCTGGGGACTTGTATTATTTGTTGGTATTCCGCTTCCGGGAACCGGAGCATGGACAGGTTCACTCATTGCCGCACTTCTCGGTGTGAAATTTAAGAAAGCATTTCCGGCAGTCATCATTGGAATCTGCATGGCAACTGTAATTATGTGGTTCATATCTTATGTGCTTCTTGGTGGAGTACAGATTTTAGGATAGTTAAGTCTTGAATGAATAAGAGAGAAGAAACATAGAAGGAGAAAAAATATGTCTATGAAAATCAATACGACACTGCCTTCTCCGGCAGAATTGAAGGAAGAAATTCCTCTGTCAAAAAAGCTGGCAGAGTTAAAGAAAAAAAGAGATCAGGAGATTCGCGATATTTTCACAGGAAAATCGGACAAATTTGCAGTCATTATCGGACCGTGTTCTGCAGATAATGAAGATTCAGTGTGTGAGTATGTGAATCGTCTGGCAAAAGTCAATGAAAAAGTAAAAGATAAACTGATGATTATTCCAAGAATTTATACAAATAAACCAAGAACGACCGGTGAGGGATATAAAGGAATGCTCCATCAGCCGGATCCGGATAAGGCACCGGATCTTTATGCGGGAATTATTGCAATCCGTCATATACATATCCGTGCTATGGAAGAAAGCGGACTGACCGGAGCAGATGAGATGTTATATCCGGAGAACAGAAGCTATCTGGATGATATTTTATCTTATGAGGCAATCGGTGCACGTTCTGTGGAAAATCAGCAGCATCGTCTGACAGCAAGTGGAATGGATATTCCTGTCGGAATGAAGAATCCGACCAGTGGAGACCTGTCGGTGATGCTGAATTCTGTAGTGGCAGCCCAGATGGGACATCGTTTCATTTACAGAGGTATGGATGTACAGACGTCAGGAAATGATCTGGCACATGTGATTTTGCGTGGAGGCGTAGACAAATATGGAACATGCCAGCCAAATTATCATTATGAAGATTGCCTGCGATTATTTGAACTTTATCAGAAGAAAGATCTGAAAAATCCAGCAGCAATTGTTGATGCGAACCATTCTAATTCAAATAAAAAATACAAAGAACAGCTTCGTATTGTCAGTGAAGTGCTTCATACACGAAGATATAATCCGGATCTGAAAAATATGATTAAGGGTGTTATGGTGGAAAGTTATCTGGAAGAAGGAAGACAGAATATCGGACCTGATATGGTATATGGAAAGTCCATTACGGATCCTTGTATTGGCTGGGAAGATACAGAGCATCTAATTTATAAAATTGCAGAAGAGTGCTAGAAAATAAAAAAAGAAAAATAATAAGTGCAGATTAAGAGCTTTCTGAAGCATCTTTTTCTTTCAAAAGTTTCATATACTTTTTGAGATCACGTTTGCTGCTTCGGGAGAGGCTTCGGTATGCAAGCAAAAGATTCAGCTCATCATCAGAATTGGTTGTAAGCCGGGAAGGAGAGAGGGTGATAGTATCCTCTTCGTCATTCAGAAGATAATCAACAGGGACCTCGAATAAATCTGCGATTGCCGTCAGCTTTTCATGAGAAGGCTGGCGGCCCTTTTTTTCGTAACCTGCAATAGCAGAGCGGGAGACATGGATACAGTCAGCAACATTTTTCTGAGTCATATTAAATTTTTTGCGTAATTTGCGTAGCTTCTGACCGAATGACACTTGCCAGGTCTCCTTTCTTTTGTATTTTTGGTATATTTTACCAAGTGTTATGTGAAAAAAAGATAAGTGTGGCGGATGTAAACAAAAAGTAGCGAAAAGGTTCCGTTCTGGAACATAAGAATACCCGTTGACACTGTCTGGAAAAGAATCTATAATTTAGTTAAAGATACCAAGGTCAAAAGGTCTGAAACTACCGGGAGTGCATCGCACGAAACAATCCGTAAGTATCATAGTTGTGGGCTTTTGACCCCAACGTCATTATAGAAAGAAGAGAAGTGAGAGGATTATAAGAGTATGATTATAGCAGGCAATGATGAGACAAAAAGAAGTAAGATATGGCGAGTGGTTACCCTTGTATCCTCAGTGCTGATCATTTTAATCGCAGTATATCTGCTGACGAGAATGTTCACGACTAATCCAGTAGTAGGAAACTGGGAAAGTGAGGATGCAACGATTGCGCTAAAGATTGAGAAGAACGATACGATTCAGGTAGATATCACGGATATTGCGGAGAATACAGATGCAGCCGTAGAGATGAATTACAGCGTAGATATGAAGTCAAAGATTATTACCATCACAAAAGATGAGGAGCAGATTGACAAGGCAGTTGAGAAAGCGGACGGTGCATATACAAAAGAAGATCTGGAGAATGTACTGGATGATCTGGATTCATCTTTTTCATACAGCATAGATGGCAATCAGATGACACTTACAGAACGAGAATATGGGGAACAGTTCACGTTCATCAGAAAGTAGGTATCAGACAAAAGAAACCTAAGACGAAAATATCAGAAAATCTGCCGTGTGGCAGGTTTTCTGCATGTGAAGGAGCAAAAATCATGTACAGAGATCACACGAAAGAAGTTCAGATTGGAAATGTTACGATCGGAGGAGGTAATCCGATCAGAATACAGTCAATGACAAATACGAAGACGGAAGATGTGGAGGCGACGGTTGCCCAGATTCTTGCTCTCGAGAAAGCCGGCTGTGAGATCATCCGCTGCGCTGTGCCGAATATGGATGCAGCGAAAGCAATTGGTGAGATCAAGAAGCAGATTCATATTCCACTTGTGGCAGATATTCATTTTGATTATAAGCTGGCGATTGCAGCGATTGAGAACGGGGCAGATAAGATTCGTATTAATCCGGGTAATATTGGAGATGAGCAGAGAGTCCGTGCTGTTGTTGAAAAAGCAAAAGAGTACGGTGTTCCAATTCGTGTTGGTGTGAACAGTGGATCACTGGAAAAGCATCTGGTAGAGAAGTATCATGGGGTGACTGCAGAGGGACTTGTAGAGAGTGCCCTGGACAAAATACAGCTTATCGAGGAGATGGGATATAATAATCTTGTAGTTAGTATCAAATCTTCTGATGTTATGATGTGTGTAAAGGCACATGAACTGATTGCCAAGAAATGCCCATACCCATTACACGTAGGAATTACGGAGGCAGGAACATTATTGGCAGGTAATATAAAATCCTCAGTAGGTCTTGGACTGATTCTGGGACAGGGAATCGGAGATACAATCCGTGTGTCACTGACTGGATCACCACTAGAAGAGATCAAGACAGCGAAGATTATTTTAAAGACACTGGGACTTCGCACAGGCGGAATTGAGGTTGTATCCTGTCCGACATGCGGAAGAACCCAGATTGATCTTATCGGACTTGCAAATCAGGTTGAAGAGATGGTTGCAGATATCCCACTGGACATTAAGGTCGCAGTTATGGGCTGTGTGGTCAATGGACCGGGAGAAGCAAAAGAAGCAGATATTGGAATTGCCGGAGGAAAGGGAGAAGGACTCCTGATCAAAAAAGGCGAGATTGTAAAGAAAGTAAAAGAAGAGGAACTATTAGAGACATTGAGACAGGAGCTGTTGCATTGGAATGAGTAAACCGTTCTTTGAAGTATTCCCTACGTTAAAGGCAGGGGAAGATATACGTAATATGTTCGAAGGAGCGCAGGTATTAAAAGTGACGACCAACTCTGACCGGACATTTTTAAGAGTGCATATAGTAAGCCGTCATCTGATTCAGAAAACATTGGTATACGAGATGGAGCACCTGATCAAGAACCAGCTTTTCGGAAGAAGTGCCGTGCAGGTAGAGATTCGAGAAAAGTATGAGCTGTCCGGACAGTACACGCCAGAGAATGTGATGGCGGAGTATCTGGACAGCTTTCTTGCGGAGCTGGATACAAGAAGTGTTGTAGAACGCAATATGCTGCAGAATGCGAAATGTACCTTTGAAGAAGGAAATATTCTTTGCATGCAGTTAATCGACACTGTTATTGCGCAAGGAAAAAAAGATTCTCTGACAGATTATTTAAAAGGTGTGTATGCAGACCGTTTCGGATTGCCCATTGAGATTCGTGTCATGTATAAAGAACCAAAAGAAAGTACTTTGAAATACAATGATATGCGTCTGCAGCAGGAAGTAGACAGTATACTGGATCAGGTTGAGGCTGTACAGAAGCAAAAAGAGGAAAAAAAGCAGGAAAAAGAAGCAAAGTCTGGGGAAAAAGAAACATCTGGAAGCGGACAAGGTGGAAAAAATTCCGGAGACGGAAAAAATTCTGGCAGTCCTGCAAAAGGTGGATTTTCAAAAGGCAGTGGATTCCAGAAGGGTGGCTTTCGTGATAAGAAGGTGTTTGTGAAATCTGCGAAGATGGATCTTGATGAGTCAGGTTTGATTTACGGACGTCCATTTGACGATGAGCCGATTGAACTGTCAACCGTGATTGGTGAGATGGGAGAAATTACATTTCGAGGAAAAGTCATTAGCTTTGATACAAGAGAAATCCGCAATGAAAAGACCATTGTCATGTATGCAGTGACAGACTTTACTGATACGATCATGGTCAAGATGTTCGTGCGTAATGATCAACTTGCAGATGTACTGGCTGAAATTAAAATGGGTGCATTCCTGAAAATTAAAGGCGTGACCAATATTGATAAATTTGACGGCGAACTTGTCATTTCTTCTGTGTTTGGAATTAAGAAAATTTCTGATTTTACAGAATCCAGAAAAGACAATGCGGTAGAAAAGAGAGTGGAGCTCCACTGTCATACGAAAATGAGTGATATGGACGGAGTTTCCGAGGTCAAAGATCTTGTAAAGAGAGCACATGACTGGGGGCATAAGGCAATTGCGATTACAGATCATGGTGTGGTACAGGCGTTCCCAGACGCGAATCATTATATTGAGACACTGGATAAAGACGATCCATTTAAAGTTATTTATGGTGTGGAAGGATATCTGGTCGATGATTTGCAGGATGTGGCAGTCAATGAGAAAGGTCAGTCTTTAAAAGGAACCTATGTTGTATTCGATCTGGAGACGACGGGATTTAGTTCGGCAAAAGATAAGATTATCGAAATTGGTGCAGTTAAAGTTGAGAACGGAGAAATTACGGATAAGTATAGTACATTTGTGAATCCGAAGATTCCGATTCCATTTCGAATCACACAGCTTACAAGCATTACTGATGAGATGGTTATGGAATCACCGGAGATTGAGACAATTCTCCCACAGTTTCTAAAGTTCGTAGGAGATGCAGTGCTGGTAGCGCACAATGCCAGTTTTGATGTGAGCTTTATCGAAGAAAATTGCAGGCAGCAGGGCATAGAACCAGATTTTACTTCTGTAGATACGGTGGGACTTGCCCGTGTATTATTACCGACACTTTCAAAATTCAAGCTAAACGTTGTGGCAAAAGCACTGAATATTTCTCAGGAACATCACCATAGAGCAGTGGATGATGCCAGAGTTACCGCAGAGATTTATGTGAAATTTATTCAGATGCTGGAAGAACGTGGAATCGAGACACTGGATCAGATGAATCATTTTGGCGCGCACAACGCGGAAGCAATCCGTAAGATGCCGTCTTACCATGTCATTGTTCTGGCAAAGAATGATATTGGACGCGTGAACCTTTATACATTGATTTCCAAGTCACATCTGGAGTATTTTGGACGTCAGCCGAGAATGCCAAAGAGCGAAGTGTTAAAATACAGAGAGGGTCTGATTATTGGAAGTGCTTGTGAAGCAGGAGAATTGTATCAGGCAATACTGGGAGAAAAATCTGCAGAGCGGATTGCCAGAATTGTTAATTTTTATGATTATCTGGAAATACAGCCACTTGGAAATAACCGGTTCATGATTGATAGTGATCGTGTGGAGAAGGTTCAAAGTGAGGAAGATTTACGTGAGATTAACCGAGAGATCATCCGTCTTGGAGAACGGTTTGATAAGCCGGTCGTGGCGACCTGTGATGTGCACTTTATGGATCCGGAAGATGAAGTGTACCGCCGTATCATTATGGCAGGAAAAGGATTCAAAGATGCAGATCAGCAGGCACCGTTGTATTTGCATACGACAGATGAAATGCTGGAGGAGTTTGAATACCTTGGTTCAGCAAAAGCAAAAGAAATTGTCATTGACAATCCCAATATGATTGCGGATATGGTGGAAAAAATATCACCAGTCCGCCCGGATAAGTGTCCACCGGTCATTCCAGATTCAGATAAAACGCTTCGTGAAATATGTTATAACAAGGCACATTCTATGTATGGAGATCCGCTTCCGGAGATTGTTACAGAGCGTCTGGAACGTGAGCTTAATTCCATTATTTCCAACGGATTCGCCGTTATGTATATTATCGCACAGAAATTGGTGTGGAAATCTAACGAGGACGGATATCTTGTAGGATCCCGTGGGTCGGTAGGATCTTCTTTTGTTGCGACCATGGCTGGAATTACAGAGGTAAATCCATTAAGCCCACATTACTATTGCCCGAAGTGCCACTACAGTGATTTTGAATCCGAAGAAGTACGGGCTTACGCAGGGGGCTGTGGATGGGATATGCCGGATAAGGAGTGCCCGGTGTGCAA
Source organism: Dorea sp. 210702-DFI.3.17 (assembly GCF_020560825.1). Classification (NCBI taxonomy): domain Bacteria; kingdom Bacillati; phylum Bacillota; class Clostridia; order Lachnospirales; family Lachnospiraceae; genus Dorea; species Dorea sp. 210702-DFI.3.17. The sequence continues at coordinate 69,011 of NZ_JAJCNB010000010.1, read as the reverse complement.
AACCAGGCTTGTAAAAGATGGATTTGATATTCCGTTCGAAACATTCCTTGGATTTAAAGGAAATAAAGAGCCAGATATTGATCTGAACTTCTCAGGAGATTATCAGAGTAATGCCCATAAATATACGGAAATCATTTTCGGAGCCGGACAGACGTTCCGTGCCGGAACGATTGGTACGTTGGCGGATAAGACAGCATTTGGGTATGTAAAGAACTATTTTGAAGAGCGGGGAACAAGAAAGAGAACTTGCGAAATTGACAGGATTGTTCAGGGATGTACCGGTATCCGCAGAAGTACCGGACAGCATCCGGGAGGAATCATTGTACTTCCTCACGGGGAAGATATCAACTCATTCACTCCGGTGCAGCATCCGGCAAATGATATGACGACTGATATTATTACGACACATTTTGACTATCATTCCATCGACCACAACTTGTTAAAATTGGATATTCTGGGTCATGATGATCCAACCATGATCAAGGCACTTGAGGCATATATCAGTTCGCCTGCTATGGAAAATGAGTACAATGAGACGGATCATCCATTTGTAGCAACAGATATCCCTCTGGATGATCAGGGGGTAATGTCTTTATTCCATGATACATCGGCACTTGGAATCACACCAGATGATATCGGGGGATGTCCGGTAGGATGTCTTGGAATTCCGGAGTTCGGAACGGATTTCGTAATCCAGATGGTAGTAGATACAAAACCACAGACACTTTCAGATCTGATTCGTATTTCCGGATTGTCCCATGGAACGGACGTATGGCTGAACAATGCGCAGGATCTGATCAAGAGCGGTAAGGCAACCATTTCTACAGCAATCTGTACCCGAGATGATATTATGACATATCTGATCAACAAAGGACTGGATAGTGAGGAATCCTTCACGATCATGGAGCGAGTGCGTAAAGGTACCGTTGCAAAAGGAAAATGTAAAGATTGGCCGGAGTATAAAAAAGATATGTTGGAACATGATGTGCCAGAGTGGTACATTGGTTCTTGTGAGAAAATTAAATATATGTTTCCGAAAGCCCATGCGGCAGCCTATGTCATGATGGCATATCGTATCGCCTATTGTAAGGTAAATTATCCGCTGGCATACTATGGAGCATATTTTGGAATCCGTGCAGATGCATTTTCTTATGAAATTATGTGTCAGGGCAAGGAAAAACTGCAATACTATATTGATGATTATACAAGACGGTCTGATTCTCTCAGTAAAAAAGAACAGGATACAATGAAGGACATGCATATTGTTCAGGAAATGTATGCGAGGGGATATGAGTTTCTGCCAATCGACATTTATCGCGCAAAAGCAACAAAATTCAGCATCATAGACGGAAAGCTGATGCCACCGTTTTCCAGCATTGACGGAATGGGAGAGAAGGCTGCAGAAGCGGTGGAGGAAGCGGCAAAAGATGGTCCATATCTGTCCAAAGATGATTTTAGAAACCGTACGAAAGCAAGTAAGACGGTTGTAGATTACATGGCAGATTTAGGACTTTTAGGAGACCTTCCGGAGTCCAATCAGTTGTCATTATTTGATCTTTAACAGACAAAATGGGCAAAAAATGGACAGAAAAAGGTATACTTATAAAAGTATGTTAAAATTAAAATAATGCTTTTCAAACGCCATATTTTGTAGTAATATAATGGGGCGGAACACAATATCTTGTGATTTTGAAGAAACTAAATAGTTTCTTAACGGAGTGAGTGTGAATTGTGGAACACAAGATGTTGTGGTGGATCCGAAAAGCAGAAGAACAAAGATATATAAGAAAGGCGTGAGACATGAAGATGTTAGTGAAGACGAAAGTAATCAAAAGAAATGGAGAGGAAGTCGGCTTTGATCTGGAAAAGATCGAGAATGCAATCCGCGCAGCTAATGAAGAAGTTGATAATATTTACAAACTGAATGAATTCCAGGTCCGGGCAATTGCAGATGATATTGCAGGACAGGTAAAAAAATCAACTCACGCTATACATGTAGAAGATATTCAGGATATGGTAGAGACTGGAATTATGGGAATGCGTGGCTATGAAGTGGCACAGAAGTATGTGCGCTACCGTTATAAACGTGAATTGGCAAGAAAGTCCAATACAACAGATAACGGGATCCTTGCACTGATTGATAACATTAATGAAGAAGTCAATCAGGAAAATTCCAATAAGAACCCAGTGATCAACTCCACGCAGAGAGATTATATGGCAGGAGAAGTAAGTAAAGACCTTTCCAAGCGTGTACTTCTTCCGGAAGAGGTTGTAGAAGCACATGAACAGGGAATCATTCATTTCCATGATTCAGATTATTTTGCACAGAAAGAGCACAACTGTGATCTGATCAATCTGGAAGATATGCTTCAGAACGGAACCGTCATCAGTGAGACAATGATCGAAAAACCACACAGTTTCTTTACAGCGTGTAATGTGACGACTCAGATTGTAGCACAGGTCGCAAGTAATCAATATGGAGGACAGTCTTTTACACTGGCACATCTTGCACCATTTGTGGATATCAGCCGTAAGAAAATCCGTAATATTGTTATCTCTGAACGTAAAGCATGTGGGGAGAGTCTGGATGAGGCAATCATTGACAAACTGACAGACTGCCGTCTGAGAGAAGAGGTAAAAAGCGGAATTCAGACAATCCAGTACCAGCTTATCACACTCATGACATGTAACGGACAGGCACCGTTTGTTACCGTATTCATGTATCTGGATGAGGTGGAAGACGGTCAGACAAGACAGGATCTGGCACTCATCATTGAAGAAGTATTAAAACAGAGAATGCAAGGCGTTAAGAATGAGAAGGGTGTTTGGATCACACCGGCATTCCCGAAACTGATTTATGTCCTGGATGAAGATAATATTACAGAAGATTCTAAGTACTGGTATCTGACAGAGCTTGCGGCAAAATGTACTGCAAAGCGTATGGTTCCGGATTACATTTCTGCAAAGATCATGAAGGAACTGAAAAAAGGTGAAGTTTATCCATGTATGGGATGCAGATCTTTCCTGACAGTAGAGGATTCTCAGATGCTTCCAAACGGAAAGCATAAATTCTACGGGCGTTTCAATCAGGGTGTTGTTACAATTAACCTGGTAGATGTAGCATGTTCCGCAGAAGGAGATATGGACAGATTCTGGCAGATTCTTGATGAGAGACTGGAGTTATGCCACAGAGCACTCCGTTGCCGTCATGAGAGACTTCTTGGAACTATTTCAGATGTGGCACCGATTCTCTGGCAGTACGGTGCATTGGCAAGACTGAAAAAAGGTGAGACCATTGATAAGCTTCTATATGGCGGATATTCAACCATTTCTCTTGGATATGCAGGCCTTTATGAGATGTGCATGCGCATGCTTGGAAAGACGCATACAGATCCGGAAGCCAGACCATTTGCAATGGCAGTTATGCAGAGGTTGAATGACAAATGTGCCCAGTGGAAAGCTGCTGAGAATATCAGCTATTCTGTATATGGTACACCGATGGAGTCTACCACATACAAGTTTGCAAAATGTCTTCAGAAGAGATTCGGAATCATCAAAGGAGTTACAGATAAGAATTATATTACGAACAGTTATCATGTACATGTATCTGAGCCAATCAATGCATTTGACAAGCTGGAGTTCGAGGCAGAGTTCCAGAAACTGTCACCAGGAGGAGCAATCAGCTATATTGAAGTCCCGGATATGCAGCAGAACATTCCGGCAGTCCTTTCTGTGATGCAGTTCATCTACGAGCATATTATGTACGCAGAATTGAATACAAAGAGTGACTACTGTGAAATCTGTGGTTATGATGGAGAGATTCAGATTAAAGAAGACGAAAGTGGAAAGCTTATCTGGGAGTGCCCGAACTGTGGGAACCGTGATCAGGATAAGATGTCAGTAGCCAGAAGAACATGTGGATATATCGGAACACAGTTCTGGAATCAGGGAAGAACACAGGAGATTAAGGATAGAGTCTTACATCTGTAAAAGCAAATTGCGGAGTTAAAGTATGAAATTTTACGGTTCCCGGATTTTGCATTAAAATTTGCAGATTAGTTGGAAAGAATAAAGGCTGGGAATTTTATATGAATTATGGAGAAATAAAAAAATATGATATAGCAGATGGTCCGGGAGTTCGAGTGACATTGTTTGTCTCGGGATGTCGTCATCACTGTAAAGGTTGTTTTAATGCAGAAACATGGGATTTTCATTATGGAAATCCGTATACTGAGAAGACGGAAAAAGAAATTTTGGATGCATTGAATCATCCATACATTGCAGGACTTACACTTCTTGGCGGAGAACCATTTGAACCGGAGAATCAAAGAGAACTTGTAAAGCTCTTAAAAAAAGTCCGGGAAATGTATCCAAAGAAGAATATCTGGAGTTATTCCGGGTATGTATATGACAAAGATCTGATACCAGGTGGAAGAGCCTATACAGAAGTCACGGATGAGATGTTGTCTTATATAGATGTACTGGTAGATGGTCCGTTTGTAGAAGATTTGAAGGATATTACATTACAGTTTCGGGGAAGCAGTAATCAGAGAATTTTAAATCTTCGTGAAATGAAATTATAATACAAGAGCAGATGCGAATTATAGAATATATAGTTTGTGTCTGTTCTTTTTTTGAGAGAAGCTATGATATCAGATGAAAGATAAGAGGAGGAAATGTAGATGTTAAAGAAAAAATTTGACTGGAAGGAATTAGGGATTGATCTTCTGGTGGATCTAGCAGCAGGAATGCTTGGCGCAGTTGGAATTTATAATTTTGCGCTGAATGCGAATTTCCCGGTAGCAGGATTTTCCGGAATTGCAATCATACTGTATCATCTGTTTAAGATTCCAGTTGGTGCAGGGATGATACTTCTGAATATCCCGGTCACCATTTTCTGTTACAAATATCTTGGAAAAACATTTTTCCTAAAGTCAGTAAAAACAACTCTGATTTGGTCGATATTGACAGATTATGTTGCACCGATGCTTCCGGTGTACAATGGGAACAGACTTCTGGCTGCACTTTGCATGGGTGTATTATGCGGAATCGGATTTGCGCTGATTTTTATGCGAGGTTCCTCTACCGGAGGACAGGATTTTATCAGTATGTCCATCAAGAAAGCAAAACCACACATGACACTCGGTATGATCACATTCGGTCTGGATATCTGTACGATCATCCTTGGAAGTGCACTGGTATTCAAAGAAGTTGACGGACTGATTTATGGAATCCTTGTGACATATCTTATGGCGACGGTTATGGATCGTATTATGTATGGAATTGATGAAGGTAAGATGACATTGATTGTAACAAAGCAAGGAAAAGAAGTGGCAGAACAGATTGATGAATACGCAGGTCGTGGCTCAACGATTCTGGAAGGAGTAGGAAGCTATAGTGGTGAAAAAAAAGACGTGGTCATGTGTGCATGCAATAACAAGCAGATGTATACGATAAAAAGAATGGTAAAAGAGATAGATCCGAAAGCATTTACGATCATTATGGAATCCAATGAAGTTGTCGGAGAAGGATTTAAGCAGGAATAGGAAAGAAATTTTTACGAAAACGGTATGGAGAGAGAACAAGAACAGAATGGAATAAGAAACAGTGACAATAAAAGCTCTGGCAGATGTCCAGAGCTTTTTATAATGCTCGAAATTTGATGTAGATGTAGTGTAACATAATAACGTAATTAAATGCAATAGAAAATTTAAAATAAGTATGCAATAATTAGTACTTTCCTCTAAGCATTTTTATGATACAATAAATATGCTGATGTCAACAGAGAGCTAATATTATTTACCAGTTTCTCAGAAAAATCAGCTATCGAATAATTACGAAATGAGGCTTTTACTATGTCATTTGAAAAAGCAAAAAAATATTTACAAGAAAAAGGTTACGAAGACCATATCATTGAACTGGAAGATTCCAGTGCAACAGTACAGCTTGCGGCAGAAGCGCTTGGCGTAGAACCTGGCATGATTGCGAAGACATTATCTTTTCTGGTCAGTGATACACCGATTCTGATTCTAGCAGAGGGTACTGCAAGGGTAGACAATCATAAGTATAAAGATACTTTTCACACAAAGGCAAAGATGATTCCGTTTGATGATGTGGAAGATTTTATCGGACATGCTCCGGGCGGTGTATGCCCATTTGGCATCAAAGAAGGAATCCCTGTTTATCTGGATGAATCTCTGAAAAAATTCGATACAGTCTATCCGGCGGCAGGTAATGATCACAGTGCAGTCAGACTTACAATCGCAGAACTTGAAGCGGTCGCAGGTGCAGAAAAATGGGTTGATGTCTGCAAAGAATAATACTGATATGATTCGCGGGATAATCTACAGATATCATAAATAGAGATACCTCAATATTATATTGTTTTTAAGGAGTATATATATTATGAACGTATATGAACGATTATTGAAATATGTGGTGATCCGTACACCAAGCAATGAGGAAAGTGATACAACACCTTCCACCCAGTGTCAATTTGACCTGGCAAATGTTTTAAAAAAGGAAATGAAAGATTTGGGGATCTGCAATGTAATATTGACAGATTCATGCTTCCTTTATGGGAAAATTCCGGCAACGCCAGGATATGAAAACGCACCTGCAATTGGTTTTATTGCACATATGGACACGGTTTCTGATTATTGTGATCATGATATAAAACCAGTGATTACAGAAAAGTATGACGGAGAAGCACTGGCTCTTGGAGAAAGTGGAGTTACCTTAAGTCCTGAAATGTTTCCGCATCTTAAGAACTTAAAAGGACGAACATTGATTACCGGTGATGGAACGACAATTCTTGGTGCCGATGATAAAGCCGGGATTGCAGAGATTCTTACATTGATTGAAAGATTAAATGAACAAAATATTCCACACGGTCCACTTTGTGTTGCATTTACACCGGATGAAGAGACCGGAACCGGTGCTGCACATTTTGATATTGATAAGTTTGGTGCGGATTTTGCATACACACTTGACGGTGACACTGAAAATGAGATTCAGTATGAGAATTTTAATGCATGCAGTGCTTCTATAGAATTTCATGGTGTCAGTGTACACCCGGGATCATCCAAAGATACGATGGTTAACGCCAGTCTTGTTGCCATGGAATTCGATTCTATGCTTCCAAAGGGCGAGACTCCTCGTGATACAGAAGGCTATGAGGGATTTTATCATTTGCTGAGTATGGAAGGCGAATGTGCGCTTGCAAAGCTTCATTACATCATCCGAGACCATGATGCAGAAAAGTTTGAGCAACGCAAGAAAGTAATGAAGCAGATTACAGATGACCTGAATCAAAAATGGGGAGACGGAACTGTTATTCTTACATTAAAAGATCAATACCGTAATATGAGTGAGATTATTGCACAGCATATGCATCTGATCGACAATGCAAAGAAAGCATGTGAGAAAGTCGGACTTACACCGCAGTGTCTGCCAATACGAGGCGGTACAGATGGATGCCAGCTTAGTTTCCGTGGACTTCCTTGTCCGAATCTCGGAACAGGTGGTCATGCATATCATGGACCTTATGAGCATATCACAGTTGAAGGTATGGAAAAAGCCGTTGACATGATAACAGAATTGGTGAAAATATATAGCACGCAATGTAAATAGAAGAATTTATTGCAATTCGTTGCTTTTCGCCAAAAGAATGTTATATAATAAAATGTAAATATTTTTCTATTTAACTGAAACAGGAGAGAATGTTTATTTTCAAAAAAATGTGAAGATGTAAAATATTGAAAATATGATCAGGAGGCATAGAGAATGAAATTAACAAAGTTATTGGAGCGTCTGGATTACAAGGTGGTCGCAGGCAGTGATAATATAGAGATTACAGAACTTGTCAATGATTCCAGAAAGGTCGTACCGGGAAGTGTGTTCGTATGCATCAGCGGTGCTGTTTCAGACGGTCATCAGTATGTAAAAGATGTAGCAGAAAAAGGTGCTGCAGCGGTTATTGTGGAAAAAGATGTGGAAGTGCCAGAGGGATTGACAGTTATCAAAGTAGAAAATACAAGATACGCACTGGCACTTATGTCAGCAGCCTACTTCGGATATCCGGCTGAAAAGCTTAAGACCATTGGAATTACCGGTACCAAGGGTAAGACAACAACAACTTATATGGTAAAAGCTATTCTGGAGGAAGTAGGACACAAAGTCGGATTGATTGGTACGATTGAGGCAATCATCGGGGATAAGACCATTCCATCTAATAATACAACACCGGAGTCTTACACGATTCAGAAGTATTTTGCACAGATGGTGGAAGCTGGATGTGACTGTGTGGTTATGGAGGTTTCTTCACAGGGACTGATGCTTCACAGAACCGCAGGGATTATGTTTGATATCGGAATCTTCACAAATCTTGGAGAAGACCATATTGGACCGAATGAGCATAAAGATTTTGAGGACTATAAGCGCTGTAAAGGACTTCTGTTCAAACAGTGCAAAGTTGGAATTGGAAATGTAGATGACAAGTGGTTCGAAGATGTATTTAAAGGTGCAACCTGTGAAATTGAGACATTTGGATTTTGGGAGAAGGCAGATCTTCGTGCAATCGATGTGAAGCACATCTCAAGACCGGGATATCTTGGAGTTTGGTACCATGTGACAGGACTGATGGACTTTGATGTGGAAATCGACATTCCTGGAGAATTCAGTGTGTACAATTCACTGACAGCTATTGCAGTATGCAGACATTTTAATGTACCGGTCGAGAAAATCAAAGATGCACTGAAAGTCGCAAAGGTCAAAGGCCGTATTGAGATGGTCAAGGTATCCGATGATTTTACACTTATGATTGACTATGCGCATAATGCTATGGCACTGGAAAGCTTGTTACACACACTTCGTGATTACAATCCGGGACGTATTGTGACGGTATTTGGCTGTGGCGGAAACCGTTCTAAAACAAGACGTTATGAGATGGGAGAGGTATCCGGAAAACTGTCTGATTTTACAATCATTACTTCAGATAACCCGAGATTCGAAGAGCCACAGGCAATTATTGATGATATCATCGTGGGTATGAAAAAGACAGATGGAAAATATATCGACATCTGCGACCGTAAAGAGGCAATCCGTTATGCCATCGAGCATGGACGTCCGGGTGATGTCATTGTGCTGGCTGGAAAGGGACATGAGACATATCAGGAAATCAAAGGCGTGAAATATGACATGGATGAGAGAGTCCTGATTAAAGAAGTATTGGAAGAACTTAAAGGAGAGTAATGTTCGCTGATATTATTATTGATATTACGCATGAAAAATTAGATAAAGTGTTTCAGTATCGCATCCCCCCAGAACTTGAGGGGGTGCTTCAAGTTGGAATGGAAGTTATAGTTCCATTTGGCAAAGGGAATAAAGAAACTCATGGATATGTGATAGGATTTTCTGAAAAAACAGATTACGACCTCGCAAAAATTAAAGAAGTTCTTTGTATTGAAGAAAACCATCAGGAAATCGAGTCAAAACTTATTGCTCTAGCTGCATGGATCCGAGAATACTATGGTGGAACTATGATCCAGGCATTGAAGACGGTACTTCCTATTAAGAAAAAAGAGCGGATCAAGCACAAACGCAAGGTGAAGCTTCTTTTAAATGAAGAGGAAGGAAAGAAGCAGTTAGATATTTATCTGCACAAGAACCAAAAGGCAAGAGCAAGGCTTTTGGCAGGGCTGTTAGATCAGCCGCAGCAGGACTATGAGCTCATTACAAAGAAGTTAAATGTCACACTTTCGGTCATTCGTTCTCTGGAAGAGCAGGGAGTATTGGAGATTCAGGAAGAAGAGAATTTCCGTAATCCGATACACTACCAGAAAAAAGATTTCGGTCCACTTACACATACACCAGAACAACAGCAGGCAATCGACACATTCTGGAAAGATTACAGTCAGAGACATTACGGAACATATCTGCTTTATGGCGTAACCGGAAGTGGGAAAACGGAAGTTTATATTGAGATGATCAGTCGGGTGGTCAGTCAGGGAAAACAGGCAATTATGCTGATTCCGGAGATTGCGCTGACTTATCAGACGGTGATGCGCTTTTATGCCAGATTTGGAAACCGGGTTTCGATTTTGAATTCCAGACTTTCCCAGGGAGAGCGTTCTGATCAGATGGAGCGTGTCAGACGTGGAGAAGTGGATGTGATGATTGGACCTAGATCTGCGCTTTTTACACCATTTTCCAATCTGGGACTAATCGTGATTGATGAAGAGCATGAACCTACTTATAAAAGTGAGCAGGTGCCAAGATATCATGCAAGGGAGACTGCAATACGCCGTGCACAGATTGAACAGGCAAGTGTCGTACTTGGTTCAGCAACACCTTCTGTGGAAGCATTTTCCTGGTGCCAGGGCGGAAGCTGCACGATGCTGGAATTAAAGAACCGTGCTACCAGGCAAGTGATGCCAAAGGTATACACGATCGATATGCGGGAAGAATTAAAGAATGGAAACCGCAGTATTTTAAGTGACAGACTGACAGAACTTATGGAAAAGTGTTTAAGTGAGCACCACCAGATGATGCTTTTCCTCAATCGGCGTGGATATGCGGGGTTCGTCTCTTGCAGGTCCTGTGGATATGTAGTAAAATGTCCTCATTGTGATGTTTCGCTCTCAGAGCACAGAGGAGGCAGGCTCATCTGTCATTACTGTGGGCATGAGGAGAGGATGATCAAAACTTGTCCGTCCTGTGGTTCACCTTATATTGGTGGATTCCGCATGGGAACGCAGCAGGTAGAGGATTTGGTAAAGAAGCGCTTTCCACAGGCAAGAGTCCTGCGTATGGATTTGGATACGACAAAGAATAAAGACGGGCATGAGAAGATTCTGTCAGCGTTTGCAAATGAAGAAGCAGATATTCTGATTGGAACGCAGATGATTGTGAAAGGTCATGATTTTCCTGGGGTAACACTGGTTGGAATTCTGGCGGCAGATATGTCACTGTATGGGGACGATTACCGTTCCGGAGAACGTACATTTCAACTTCTTGTGCAGGCTGCAGGCCGTGCCGGGAGAGGTAATCTTCCGGGAGAGGTTGTGATTCAGACATACAGTCCAGAGCATTATAGTATTGTAAATGCCGCAAAGCAGGATTATGAAAGTTTTTATGAAGAAGAAATCAGTTACCGGAGACTTATGGGATATCCACCGGCTGCCGGGCTGATGGCAATTTATGCCTCAGGGGCAGACGAGGCACTTCTTACGAAAGCTTCAGGATATCTGAAAGATTTTGCAGTGCGGGCAGCCGGAGAGGCACCGATGGCAGTCATTGGACCAGCAAGTCCAGGCATAGGAAAAATCAATGATATTTACCGTAAGGTCATCTATTTGAAAAGTGAAGATGAAAGAATCCTGATGGCGGTGAAGGATCGGATGGAAAAATACATTGAGATCAATCGGGGCTTTCAGTCATTAAAGATACAGTTTGATATGAATCCGTAATAATAAGATTATCAGAGTGAAGACATGATGCCGATGCAAAGTAGGTTACAATCCACAGGCGTCATAAGATAGAATGTAGCAGGTAAAGGAGAAAAAAGATTATGGCAATCAGAGAAATCAGAGTGCTTGGGGACGATGTTTTGACCAAACACTGTAAAGAAGTAACAAAGATGAGTATCCGTACAAAGATTTTGATCGAGGATATGTTAGATACCATGTATGAGGCTATGGGAGTCGGACTTGCAGCACCACAGGTCGGAGTGTTAAAAAGAATTGTAGTGATTGATGTAGGGGAAGGTCCGATCATACTGATCAATCCGGAGATTTTGGAAACTTCCGGAGAGCAGACAGGAGAAGAAGGATGCTTAAGTGTACCTGGAAAATGTGGACAGGTGACAAGACCGAACTATGTAAAAGTCAGAGCTTTGGATGAAGACATGAATGAGTTTGAGATGGAAGGCGAAGGACTTCTGGCGAGGGCGTTCTGCCATGAGATCGATCATCTGGATGGAAAAATGTATGTAGATCTTGTTGAAGGCGGTATTCACAATGTAGAAGAGGGAGAGGAATAGATGAAAGTCATATTTATGGGGACACCGGATTTCTCTGTTGGCACATTAGAGGCGCTTGCAGAAGCCGGGCATGAGGTTGTTCTTGCAGTGACACAGCCGGATAAACCGAAAGGGCGTGGCGGCAAGATGCAGTATACGCCGGTCAAGGAAGCAGCTCTTGCCCGGGACATTCCGGTTTATCAGCCAAAAAAGATCCGGGAGCCGGAATGTATTGAAGAATTGAAAAAATATAACGCAGATATTATGGTTGTTATTGCGTTTGGGCAGATTCTTCCAAAGGAAATTCTACAGATGACACCTTATGGCTGCATTAATGTCCATGCATCTTTACTTCCAAAGTATCGAGGAGCTGCACCGATTCAGTGGGCAGTCATTGATGGTGAGAAGGTTTCCGGTGTGACAACGATGCAGATGAACGAAGGCCTGGATACAGGAGATATGATCTTAAAGACAGAAATCCCGCTTGATCCAAAGGAGACTGGTGGAAGCCTGCACGATAAACTGGCAGAGGCAGGAGCAAAGCTTTGTGTAGAGACTTTGAAATGTCTGGAAGATAAGACAGCTACATGGGAGCCGCAGGGAGAGAGCACGACTGCATATGCAAAGATGCTGGATAAGAATCTTGGTAATATTAACTGGAATGATCCGGCTGTTCAGATTGAGCGCCTGATCCGAGGTTTAAACCCATGGCCAAGTGCTTACACACACTGGAATGATAAAGTGATCAAGCTGTGGCAGGCAGATGTCGTGGAAGACAATACAGACCAGGAAGCCGGAACGATTGTAAAAGTGGAAAAAGACAGTTTTTATGTCCAGACTGGTGAAGGACTTCTGAAGATTGAGGAACTTCAGCTTCAAGGCAAAAAACGTATGGATGCAGGCGCATTTCTTAGAGGAAATCACCTGGAATATGGAGAAATTCTAAAAAAATGTTAAGAAAGTATGAAAAGACGTGTTTTTGCGTCTTTTTCATATATAATACCCCTAAAGGATAAAGGAGGTAGAAAGTTATGTATTATCCAATGTATTTTGATCCGACCTATGTACTTGTTTTGATCGGTGTAGTCATCTGCATGATTGCATCTGCGAAGATGAATTCAACATTTAATAAATATTCCAGAGTGAGAAGTCATTCTGGTATGACAGGAAGAGAGGCTGCGGAGACAATCCTGAGGAGGGCTGGTATCTATGATGTCCGGGTTGAGAGGATATCCGGTAATCTGACAGACCATTATGACCCGAGAGGAAAAGTACTCCGGCTTTCTGATGCGACTTATGGACAGACATCGGTGGCAGCTGTCGGAGTAGCAGCACATGAGTGCGGACACGCAATCCAGCATCAGGTGGGATATGCACCGCTACAGATTCGTGGTGCACTTGTTCCGGTTGCCAATTTTGGAAGTACCATTGCGTGGCCGCTGATTCTTCTGGGATTGTTCTTTAATTCCCAGATGTCCCAAGTGTTACTGAATCTTGGTATTCTGGCATTTTCACTGGCAGTGTTATTTCAGATTGTAACACTTCCGGTAGAATTCAATGCTTCCAGAAGAGCGATAAAGATTCTGGGTGAGAGCAATCTATTATATCCGGATGAACTTTCCGGAACCAAAAAGGTACTGACGGCAGCAGCACTTACTTATGTTGCAGGTGCAGCTTCTGCAATCCTTCAGCTTTTGCGAATCCTGATTCTGACAGGTGGCAGAAGAGACGACTAGACATTGAAGAGATTAGTTAAAATGAAGAAGAGTAGTCGTGAAGATGGTGTGATTGAGTGAAGATATAGTTTGATAAAAAGGAAATGAGGATAGACACATGGCAACGCAGGTAAATGTAAGGGAAATCATACTGGAGACGCTGCTCTTAATTACAAGAGACGGGGAGTACAGTCATATAGCCCTGAAAAATGTTCTTGATAAATATCAGTATTTGGAAAAACGAGAGCGTGCATTCATCACGAGAGTGGTGGAGGGCACGCTTGAGCGTCAGATAGAGATTGATTATATCATCAATCAATTTTCAAAAGTAAAAGTGAACAAACAGAAACCAGTGATCCGCACGATTTTAAGAAGTTCGGTCTACCAGTTAAAATATATGGATCACGTACCGGACAGTGCGGTGTGTAATGAAGCGGTAAAACTTGCAGGGAAAAAAGGATTTGTGAATCTAAAAGGGTTTGTAAATGGAGTCCTTCGTAATATCAGCAGAAATCCGGACATGGTTTCATATCCGGATCCTTCCAATGAGATTGCCTGTCTTTCCGTGAGATATTCTCTGCCAATGTGGATGGTAGAAAAGTGGATCTCGGTATATGGGAAAGAGACAGTAGAGAAGATGGGAAAAGCATTTCTTGAAGAGCGCCCAGTGACAGTCAGACGTAACACAGCTGTTGTTTCAAAGGAAGAATTTGAAAAAGAACTGGAAAAAGATGGTGTGGTCTATCGCAGACACCCGGTACTTCCTTATGCATATGAACTGACCAATTATGATTATCTGGCAGGACTTCTGGCATTTCAGAAAGGATATTTCTATATCCAGGATATCAGTTCCATGCAGGTGGCCGAATGGGCAGAACCGAAAGAAGGAGATTATGTGATCGATGTCTGTGCAGCACCGGGAGGAAAAGCAATTCACCTTGCGGAAAAGTTGTCTGGAACCGGGTATGTGGAAGCAAGAGATCTGACAGAATACAAGGTCGCGTTGATTGAAGAGAATATTGAAAGAAGCGGACTTGATAACATAGAGGCTGTATGCCAGGATGCGACGATCAATGATGAGGCGTCTTATGAAAAAGCAGATATTCTAATTGCAGATCTTCCGTGTTCAGGACTTGGAATTCTTGGTAAAAAACCAGACTTGAAGAGTAAGATGACAGTAGAGATGGCGAAAGGACTTGCAGACTTACAGAGACAGATTTTGACAGTTGTCCATAATTATGTAAAACCAGGAGGAAAACTTCTGTACAGCACTTGTACAATTAATCGGGAAGAAAATGAGGATAACACGGCATGGTTTGTGGAAAACTTTCCGGAATTTGAAAAAATCCGGGAAAAACAGATGTTGCCGGGAAGCGATATGGGGGATGGATTCTATATTGCTGAATTTAGAAAACAATAGATTGGAGCAAGGTCATGGAGAAAAAAGACATCGTATCTTATAACTATGATGAATTACAAGATGAGATAAAGAGCATCGGAGAAAAACCGTTCCGTGCAAAACAAATTTATGCATGGCTTCATGAAAAACTGGCAGAAGAATTCGATGAGATGACAAACTTGTCGAAAGCACTTCGGGAAAAACTTGATCAGGCGTATGAAATCCGTAAAGTGAAAGTGGTCGCCCATCAGATCTCCAAGGTGGATCCGACAGAAAAATTTTTGTTTGAGCTGGAGGACGGGAACCGTATCGAAAGCGTTCTTATGAAATATAACTATGGCAATTCGGTATGCATTTCCTCACAGGTCGGATGCAGGATGGGGTGCAGATTCTGTGCGTCTACACTGGATGGGCTTGAGAGAAATCTGACAACTTCTGAGATGTTAAGACAGATTTATCAGATCCAGAAGATGACAGGCGAAAGAGTATCCAATGTTGTTGTTATGGGAACAGGAGAGCCTTTGGATAATTACGATAACTTTGTAAAATTTATACATATGCTTAGTGATGAACATGGGTTGAATATCAGCCAGAGAAGTATTACCGCCTCCACCTGTGGAATTGTACCCAATATTCACAGACTGGCAGGGGAAGGACTTCAGATTACTCTTGCATTGTCGCTGCATGGTTCCAGTCAGGAAAAGCGTAAAAAACTGATGCCGATCGCGAATAAATACGAACTTTCAGAAGTACTGGAAGCCTGTGATGATTATTACAAGCAGACCGGGCGCAGAGTGACCTTTGAATATAGTCTGGTGGCAGGCGTGAATGATGGACCGGACGATGTAAAAGAACTGACCGGGATATTGAAACACCGTAACTGTCATCTGAATTTGATTCCGGTAAATCCAATTAAGGAGAGGG
This sequence comes from Dorea sp. 210702-DFI.3.17, assembly GCF_020560825.1. Classification (NCBI taxonomy): domain Bacteria; kingdom Bacillati; phylum Bacillota; class Clostridia; order Lachnospirales; family Lachnospiraceae; genus Dorea; species Dorea sp. 210702-DFI.3.17. The sequence continues at coordinate 52,954 of NZ_JAJCNB010000010.1, read as the reverse complement.
ATTTCAAAAAGCCAGATAGCAAAAAAGCTATGGAATTTCAAAATAAACTTGAAAAAAACGGAATAAATGTTACTATTAGAAGGGAAAGAGGCTCTGATATTGACGGAGCCTGTGGACAGCTCAGAAGACGATATGGTGCTGTAAAAGAGGAGAGACCAGATGAAGATATATGCGAAGACTGATGTGGGTCGAAAACGTGAGATGAATCAGGATTATGTCTATGTGACAGATAAGCCGGTAGGACCTTTTCCGAATCTGCTTGTAGTAGCAGACGGAATGGGAGGACATAAAGCGGGTGATTTTGCGTCAAAATATACCGTGAAGGTTGTCCATGAAGAACTGGAAAAGACAGAACTTGATAAACCGGAAGAAATCTTGAAGAGTATTGTGTCTGTAGCAAATCATAAGCTGATACAGGCAGCACAGTCTGATGTGAAGTTAGAAGGTATGGGAACGACACTCGTAATAGCTACTGTAATAGGGAATACTTTATATTTTTCGAATGTCGGAGATAGTCGTCTTTATCTGATTGGTGATAAGATAAAACAGTTGTCCAAGGATCATTCTCTTGTTGAAGAGATGGTTCGTCTGGGAGGTATAAAAGCAGAAGAAGCTAAGAATCATCCGGATAAGAATATTATTACAAGAGCCATGGGGGTCAAGGAAGAAGTAGAGGCTGATATTTACGAATATCGGCTGAAAAAGGGGGATATGATCCTGATGTGTACCGATGGTCTCAGTAATATGGTTGAAGATGAGGATATGTTTGATATTGTAAAGGGAGCGAGAGACATCGTCGAGGCAGTACAGATGTTGATCGAAAAAGCAAACAGCAATGGCGGGAGAGATAACATAGGGGTTGTTTTAGCTGAGCCGCTTGCAGATGAGGTGAGTGCATGGTAAAAGATGGTATTGTATTAGGAAAGAGATACGAGGTACTGAGCAAAATTGGTGCCGGTGGTATGGCAGATGTCTATAAGGGAAAAGACACAATGCTGAACCGTTATGTCGCGATCAAAGTATTGAAAAAAGAATATCGCGAAGACGAGAATTTTGTCCGTAAATTCCATTCAGAAGCGCAGGCAGCCGCAGGACTTCTGAATCCGAATATCGTAAATGTGTATGATGTCGGAGAGGACCGGGGACTTTATTATATGGTGATGGAACTGGTAGAGGGCATCACTTTAAAAGAATATATTGAAAAGAAGGGAAAGCTTTCCCATAAAGAAGTCATTAGCATTGCAATTCAGATGTGCAATGGTATCGGGGCAGCACATGCGGCAGGTATCGTACATCGTGATATTAAACCTCAGAATGTTATGATATCCAGAGATGGTAAGGTCAAAGTGACTGATTTTGGGATTGCCAAGGCTGTTACTTCTAATACGATCAGTTCCAATGCAATGGGATCTGTTCATTATACATCTCCGGAACAGGCAAGAGGCGGCTATAGTGATGCGAAGAGTGACATTTATTCAATTGGTATCACACTATATGAGATGGTAACCGGAAGAGTACCATTTGACGGAGAGTCAACAGTGGAAGTTGCTATGAAGCATTTGCAGCAGGAAATCACACCTCCGTCAGAGTATGCACCGGATATTCCGTACAGTCTGGAGCAGATTATTTTAAAATGTACCCAGAAGAACAGTGAGAGACGTTATGCAAGTACAGCAGATCTGACAAGAGATCTGAAGAGATCTATGATGGATCCGGACGGGGATTTTGTTGAAATTACGCCACTTCGTAATGCAGATACAGTGATTATCACAGATGATGAACTGGATGATATCAGAAGTTCTTATGACGACTATGATGATTACGGAGATGACGATGATTATGGCGCCGATGATTATGACGATGATTATGGTGATGACCGTTATGATGATGACGACGAAGAGTACGATGATGACGATTATGATGGCAGAAAAGGCGCAGAAGAAGTTAATCCACATATGAACAAGGTCATGAAGATTCTAATGATCGTAGTGGCACTGATCATTGCATTTATTTTGATTTTTGCAGTCGGAAAAGCAGCAGGAATTTTTAAATCTATTGGATCCGGAACAACAACAGAAGATTCATCAGACAAAGATACAGTAAAAGTACCTGATATTGTCGGAATGACAGAAGAAGAAGCAACAAAAGCACTGAAAGATAAGAACCTTGGAATTAAAGTTGACTCTAGAGAAGATTCTGAGAAGTATGAGGAAGGAACAGTCAGTGAGCAGAAGACAAAAGCCGGAACAAAGGTAAAGAAACATTCAACCGTTCATGTAGTTGTAAGTTCCGCATTAATTGGAAAAGAGATTATTGTGCCGGATGTATCTGGCATGAGTGAGGATGAAGCTCAGAAAAAATTGACAGATGCAGGATTTAAAGCTACTTCGGAATTTCAGTATGATGATAATGTAGCTGAAGGTAATGTAATCAGTACAACACCTGCAGCAAATTCCAAGGCAGCAAAAGACACGCAGATTAAGATGCTTGTAAGTAAGGGAGCTCAGAAGAAGACAGTACCGGATGTGCGTGGAAAATCTGAAGCAGATGCCAGAAGTGAGATTCAGGCAGCAGGACTTACTGTAGGATCTACCAGCACCCAGCATGATGACAGTGTAGCAAAGGGAAATGTTATTTCTCAGAGCGTGACACCTGGTAAAAAAGTATCAGCCGGAACAGCCGTCAATCTGGTACTTAGCAGTGGCAGCGATAAGGTAAGTATCCAGAACTTTGCAGGAAAAGATGAGGAAGAACTTCTGTCATGGGCATCTCAGAACGGTTTGAATGCAAGTAAGCAGAAAGATGAATACAGCAGTAACTATGAAGAGGGAACAATCATTTCTATGAGCCCGGCTTCAGGAAGTGTATCGAAAGGCAGCACGATCACTTATGTATTAAGCCGTGGACCGAAACCGTCTGATAACACGAATACTGGTGGAAATACGGACAATGGCAACAGCGGCAGTGGAAGTGACAGCGGTCAGCAATAGGATATAGAAAAAGATGCAGGGAAAGATAGTAAAAGGAATTGCCGGATTCTACTACGTTCATGTAGTAGAATCCGGTGTTTATGAATGTAAAGCGAAAGGAATCTTTCGCAAGGATAAGAAAAAACCACTGGTAGGCGATGACGTAGATATCGAAGTTTTAAGTGAAGTGGAAAAGACTGGAAGTATTATAAACATTTTTGAGAGAAAAAATGAATTGATCCGACCAGCAGTTGCGAATATTGACCAGGCACTGGTCGTATTTGCAGCGGCAAAGCCAAGCCCGCATTTTAACCTGCTTGACAGATTTCTTGTTATGATGCAGACGAAAGAGATACCGGTGATTTTGTGCTTTAATAAAGAGGATATTGCTTCTGAAGAAAAATTATCGGAACTGGCGGAAATCTATGAAAAATGTGGGTGCCAGCTTATATTTGTCAGTGCAAAAGAAGAAAAGAATATAGAAACTTTGCGCAGGATGCTGGAAGGTAAGACTACAGCAATTGCTGGCCCTTCCGGGGTCGGAAAGTCGTCAATTATCAATCTTTTAAATCCAAAGGCCAATATGGAAACTGGCAGTATCAGTAGAAAGATTGAGCGAGGAAAGCATACGACAAGACATTCAGAACTATTTATGATTGGTGAAGATTCTTATATTATGGATACGCCTGGATTCAGTTCATTATATGTGAATGATTTTGAAAAAGAAGAGCTGAAATATTATTTTCCGGAGTTTGAGCTATATGAAGGTCAGTGCAGATTTAATGGGTGTGATCATATTCATGAACCAGGTTGTGCTGTGAAAGAAGCCGTCGAAAAAGGAAAGATTCATGCTGTCAGGTATGAAGATTATAAAGAGTTATATGAGGAATTGAAAAATAAGAGGAGGTACTAGTTATGGATTACATTTTAGCGCCGTCAATATTGTCGGCAGATTTTAAAGTTCTTGGAGAGCAGATGAAAATTACAGAGGATAATGGTGCAAAATATCTGCATTTTGATGTTATGGACGGAATGTTCGTGCCAAGCATTTCCTTTGGAATGCCGGTATTAAAATCTATCCACAATGCAACAGACCAGGTTATGGATGCACATCTTATGGTGCAGGAACCAATTCGTTATGTGGAGGCTTTTAAAGAAGCAGGAGCCGATATCGTGACGATTCATCTGGAAGCTTGTGAAGATGTGAACGCTACAATTGCGAAGATTCGTGAGTGTGGAATGAAAGTAGGACTTTCTATCTGCCCGGAAACACCGGTTTCAAAAGTAGAGGATCTGTTAAAAGACATTGATATGTTACTGATCATGAGTGTACATCCGGGATTTGGAGGACAGAAGTTTATTCCGGAATCTCTGGATAAGATTCGTGAGGCGAGAAAAATGATCACAGATCAGGGACTTTCCGTAGATATCCAGGTCGATGGAGGAATCTATCAGACAAATGTCAAAGAAGTACTGGATGCAGGAGCGAATATTATTGTAGCCGGTTCAGCAGTATTTAAAGGAGACCCGGCAGAAAATACAAAAGCGATGATGGAGATTTTGAAGACTTATGAGTAAGAAAATTGTGATTGTAAGTGGTGGAGAGTTAGAGGAATCATTCGTATTATCAGAACTTGAAACACTGGACAGTCAGTTTATTATTGGTGTTGATAAGGGAATGGAATTTCTTTATCATCATAAGATACTTCCAAGTTATATTGTTGGAGATTTCGACAGTGTAGACCAGAAAATCGGAGACTATTACCGCAATGAGACGAAAGTTCCGATCCGCGAATTTAATCCGGTAAAAGATGCATCAGATACAGAAATCGCAATTCGCCTGGCAATGACACTTGGAGCCAGTGAAATCTATATCCTCGGCGCGACCGGTGGAAGAATTGACCATCTGTGGGCAAATGTACAGACACTCACAATTCCATTTAAAGCGGGGGTTGATGCGGTCATTCTGGATTCCCAGAATAAGATTCGCCTGATTGGCGGCGACACAGTGATCCGTCGCGAGGACGCATATGGACCGTATTTTTCAATATTCCCATTAGGACAGGAGATTTACAGCTTGAGCATTGAAGGTGCGAAATATCCGCTTCATGGTCATCAGCTCACACCTTATGACAGTCTGTGTGTCAGTAACCAGTTCGAAGAAGAGGAAGTAAAGATTACATTTGGTTCCGGGATTGTAATTCTGATGGAAACCCGGGATAAAAAGTAAACAGACAAAATGATGTTGAGGTCATAAAATATCAGGCAGGATATGTTCTCGAAAAAAGGATATATCCTGCTTTTTTACATAACGGTAAGAATGCAAGGACATTTTTTAATATATAAGTTAGAAAAATCAGGAGGTGTGTATGGTAATAGGAATTATAGAAGATGACAATTTGTTGAGAAAAGCCTTAGATACATCATTGCAAAATCAAGGTTATACAACGATTCTTGCTGCTTCAAGAAAAGAAGCAATTAAAAATATAGATAGTTCTGTAGATTTGTTGATTGTAGATATTGGATTACCGGATGGAGATGGAATAAATCTATATCAGGAACTTCAAAAAAATGGAAGAATCCCGGCAATTTTTTTAACTGCAAAAGATGATGAAAAAGATATGTTAAAAGCGTTTGATATAGGAGCAGATGATTATGTGGTCAAACCATTTTCAATAAAGGTATTGTTAAAACGTATGGAAGTTGTTTTGAAGAGAAAATCAAATGAAAATGTTTTTATGTGCGGGCAGGTTATCTTGTATTCGGATAGAAAACAGGTTTTTGTAGGAAAAACAGAAATATCGTTAACACTCAAAGAGTATCAGCTTTTGGAATATTTTATTATGAACCAGAATCAGGTTCTTACAAAAGAGATGATAATGGAAAATATATGGGGAATCGATAGTGAATTTATTGATCCTAACACAATTAGCGTTATGATCAGCAGATTGAAAAAGAAATTAAATGATTCATCGAATGTTATCAGTAATGTATTTGGAATGGGATATAGAATGGGAGATTAGCATGGCTGTAGCAATTTTCACAGTATTTTTAGTAGGTTTCATACTCGGAGGAAGCACTGTATATTTAGTTGAGAATCATTTTAGAACAAAGGAAATGAACAAAATATATAAACTGACCGAATCTTTAATAAATGGCAATGACTTAGATGATTCTGATATAGGGAAGGAAACGCTTTATTCTAAAACAGCCAATCAGTTAATCCGTTTACAGGAAATGTTAGAAGGAAGAAGAAAAGAGGCCGAAAAAAGTCAATATGAGATACAAAAATTGATTTCTGAGATTGCGCATCAACTAAGGACACCGCTGGCGAATATAAAAAATTATACAGAATTGCTGCAAGAGTCATTGGATGAAACGCAAGAAGTATTGAATACAGAATACATGAAAGACTTGCGAACAAGTGAAGAACAATTATGTTTTTTAGTGGAAAGCTTTATAAAAACTGCTCGATTAGAGCAAGGAATCATACAAGTTCACATGCAAAAAGAAAATCTTGTTGAAACAATTCTAAATGCATTAGGGCAAATACAAAAAAAGGCAGAAGATAAAGGTATCTTTTTTCAAGTAGAATTGCCGGAGAAAATCATTTGCGAACATGATAAAAACTGGATGTGTGAGGCATTTTATAATGTGTTTGATAATGCAGTCAAATATAGTAAAAACAACAGCACGATCAATATCACAATGAAACAGACAGAAATGTTTTATAAAATTCAAGTAAGAGATTATGGAATCGGGATAAGAGATGGAGAAGAAAATAAAATTTTTCAAAGATTTTATCGTGGTGAGCAGGCAAGAGGGCAGGAAGGATGCGGAATTGGTTTATATCTTTCCAGAGAGATTGTTTTATTACAAAAAGGGATGATAAAAGCAAAACAAATGAATCCAGGGTTGCTTATAGAGGTGAATCTTCCGATATAGACAATTCATATGCACCTTGTAAGAAGTTTGTAAGATGTACCATGTAAAATAGAGTATGGCTGAAAAAAGGTAGTATTTGCGAAGGGAGTTTACAGAAAAGATGGATATAATTAAAGCCATAAATCTTAAAAAATATTATACATCCGATACATATGAAGTGCGCGCTTTAGATGGTGTGTCACTAACGGTGGAAGAGGGTGAATTTATAGCAGTTGTCGGCACATCCGGATGCGGAAAGACAACACTTATGAACATTTTGGGTGGTCTTGATACTCCGGATTTTGGAGGTGTCTGGATCAGAAATACAAGTTTAAAAGATCTTAACAAGGAAGAAAGAACGATATTCAGAAGAAGAAATATCGGATTTGTATTTCAGCAATATAATTTGATACCTTCTCTTAGCATACGCGAAAATATAGTTCTTCCGATGCGCCTTGATGGCAAGGAAATTGATATAGGTTTCTTTAATGAGATTGTAGAAACACTTGGATTAAAAGATAAATTAGAACGTTTTCCATCAACACTGTCCGGCGGGCAGCAACAGCGAGTTTCTATCGCGCGGGTATTATTAACGAAACCGGCAATTGTCCTGGCGGATGAACCGACCGGAAATCTGGATTCTGTTACAAGTATGGAAGTTGTGGGATTATTAAAATCCTGTGCCGCAAGATTCCATCAGACGACATTGATCGTGACGCATCAAGAGGAAGTGGCACAGATGGCAGACAGAGTAATACGTATGTCTGATGGGAAAATCTATACAAGAAATAGTAATGATTGTTAGGAGGGCATCTATGTTTCATAAGAACATTCCAAATAACAATAAAGACATAATCCGATTTCTGGCTAAAAATTTTGCAGGCACAAAAAAGGTGAGAAATACGATTCTGTTTTGCTCGATCATAATCGGTATTGTTGCGATTACCATGGTATTCGGAATCTCTTTTGGAAAAATACAGGCAGAAGAAATAAGATTAATCAGAGAAAATGGAGCTGCTTCTTCGGGCAGAATAGAAGATGGAACAGAAGAACAATATGCAAAATTAAAACAACTGGATTATATAAAACAAGTTGGGAAAAGTATTTTTGTAGGTGAAGCTACAGACATTTCTAAGAATAATGAAAAAACGATATGCAACGTAGTTTGGGCTGACTTGGAAAGCTGGAACTCTTTTTTGAAGCCTGCATATACCAATGTGATTGGAAGCTACCCTCAGGCGAAAGACGAAATCCTATTATCTGAGCGGTCATTGAAAAAACTTGGTATTTCTGAACCAGAACAAGGAATGGAAATAAACTTAGATGTATACAAAGGTGTGTTCGAACATTCGAAAGAAAAATTCAAACTATGTGGCTGGTATACGGACTATGGAAATGAATTGTCAATCGGATACATTTCACATGACAAAATTAATGAGTTGAGTCTGGAAAAAGGACCTTATACGTTACTTTTCAGTCAGAGTGATCATTTAAACAGGAGTAAAACAGAGGAAAAATTATATCAGACATTGCCGATGAAGAGTGCATATCAGAAGATATACGTTTCTGATACAGCACAATATACTGCCGTTTCTAAATTCGCAGGTGGATATGAGATGGTGATATTGGGAATGCTGGGGATTTTGTGCGGAATATATTTCCTTGTGAGCAATGTCCTTTGGATATCCATGAGTGAAGATATTCAAAATCTCGGACTGCTCCATACAATTGGAGCTACAGAAAGACAGATTACGAAAATTTACCGGAAACAAATGCGGTCACTCATGTTAAAAGGCTCTGCTTTGGGAAGCTTGATTTCTGCACTGATTTTGATTTTATTGATACCGAAAATATTAGGCTTTCATTTTTATCAGGAAATGGGAGGAAACACGATACTTTCCTTTTTCAGGCCGTGGATTCTTTTGATTTCTGTTCTATTTGTAAATGGAATTCTGTGGATAGCATCGGAAGGTGTTATTAGAAAAATAACGACTCTGTCTTGCGTTGAGAGTGCCACTTATGATGGAAATAAGCTTAACAGAAAAAGAAAACATCCTGTGGAAATGGTGTTGAAACGTTCTGAAATAGGAGAAATGTTTTATATTGCATGGGGAAATATAACACGACATAAAGCACGATTTATCATTACAAGTATTTCTATATTTTTAGGAGTGCTGTCTTTTGTTCTAATGAATGTACTTACAAATGGATGCGATTATAAGCATCTTCTTGAGAAACGTCCTGACTTTTTGATAGCGGGAGAGTTTAGCGAATTCGGGAAAAGCCAGGGATGTGGGGAAGAATATAAAACCAGAGAAATCGATGTCGATCCTTTGCTGACACAGGGAGATGGTGTAGAACTGTTGTATGACAATGATTATGATGAATTTTCACCAATCTCTCAAGAGTTAGAGAAAAAACTACATAAGATAGATGGTATCGATTGGGAGAACTCAAATCTGATCGAAGGAGCTTATGTAACTACGGTTATGTCTAAGAAGGGAATTCGCCCTTATGATGAGGACCTTTCGGATCTTACAGATGACAATATGGTGGAAGGATTCAGTTGGGATACGGTACAGGTTTTAAATGAAAATCAAATCTTGTCGCTTAAGAAATACGTTCAGGATAATCAACTCAATATTGATGTGAAATCTTTGGAAGAAGGAAATGGCGTGCTGATCATACATGATCATATGCTGACTCCGGAACAGCAAAAACTTGCAGATGAAGCAATTGGTGAACCGGTATATTTTAAAACGTTGCTTTCAAAAGAAGATGCAATTCGTAGAAAAGAACTAATCAATTCAGAGAGTGAAGAGAAACAACAGAAAGACGAATTTCCTCAAAAGGAATCCGAAACATTTACTCTATGCGGTTATTTAGACAGGCAAAGTGATAATTTTCCGGAAATACATCAATCCTGGCACGGAGAAGGAAACTTATATTATTTTATTAGTGAGAAAGGCTTTGAAAAGATACCAACTGAAAAAAAGATATTAACAATGGAATTAACTGCCGATCCGAAAAAAGAATTTTATGTAAAAACACAGATTGGCGAGCTGATATCCGAGGAAAATAAGAAACGATCCGAAATGACAGAAGTATCAATGGATGAAGGAACCGGCGAAGCAGGAGTTTTTGTTATCTGTAAATCAGATCTGATGCTGCAAAAAGAAACATATATGAGAGGAAATCGAATTCTCTTAGGTGCTATAAGTATCATATTATTCATTGCGGGATTGACTAATTATTGTAATGTTGTATTTACCGGGATGTACGCCCGGAGAAAAGAATTCGATGTAATGAAAAGTATTGGGATGACTGATAAACAAATGAAATTAATGCTTTTTGGAGAAGGCAGTTATTATTTTATGTGTGTGATAGGATTGTTGTTTACTGTAGGAGTGGCAGCTTTGTTTGGAGTAAAAATTTACATGGAAAATAAATTGTCATATTTTACATTTCATTGGCCGATTCTTATTACTGTAGGTGTAATGTTTTCTTTCGTGCTTATTAATGTTATGGTTACACATTTTATATGTAAGAAGAGATAGAAAGCCAATAAACACCTTTGATGTCGCAACGAGGGTACAAAAAAGCTTGTAAAGCGAAAAAAATTTGAAAAATTCATTTCGGAAAGTGTGGAAATATAAAGAGAAAGAGTCGGGGATGAGATGAAAATGATTATTCACAAAGATAAGATGCTATGGTATAATACAGGGTATTGTATTAAGGTTATTAAGAAAGATAAAGAGGATTTATAGGAGGAATATAGAAAGATGAAATTAGGAATCGTTATTACGAGACAGGTTTCATAAATGTCCATATAAGTTGTTAAATGCCTTTAAATGCTGATAGCTAGAGCATTTAGCGGATTTTCGACTTGGATAAAACTCTATATAAATTCATGTAATTTTTTGAAAAATGGCCCACTTTGTGGCCCACTAACTTTTGGTCGAAGTCCTAATATGGTAAGAAGAAGCGCTTGTATGAGTGCTTCTTTTTTTTCAAGTATTATAATAAAAATAACAGATGATTAGGTTCCAATATGAATATGTAACTGGAATTTTAAAGGCATAGTATGTTGTACCATCTAATAAATTTTGCTTTCATTTTCGCTCATGACCATGAGACTTTTTCCGCTCAAACTGTATGCTGATGATATATTTCTAGTATCGAACAGAACGTTGTTGTATTATGCTTTGCTTTTAATTGTCACGGCAGTGTTTAAGGGACGGAACAAAGGCCTTGAGTTTATTGGTTTTAAAGAGGTGCGGTGTAGAAGTTGATTATCAATGTAATCGCAAGAAAAAAGCAAGAATCTAAGCATGGAGTTTTTTTAAGATAATGTTAAAATAAATATATCGGTATTGAGAAAGGAGGCAAGTCTATATGCCTAAAACTACACTGATCGATTGTTGTATTAAGAAATATGCTTATCGAGAAGTATCACAAATATATCAGGAATTAGAGATATCAGGGGAAGGCCTGTCACAATCACAGGTTGAATTGATGAGAGAGAAGTATGGTGTAAATAGTTTCTCGCAAAGAAGAAATGATACCATGTTACGACTACTGCGGCGTGCCTTCATCAATCCATTTAATATCATTCTTTTAGTTCTTGGAATCATTTCACTGGCTACAGATGTGGTTCTTGTATCGAATTTTGCCAGAAATGCAACGACTGCGGTTATCATTTTTTCAATGATTTTGATTAGCGGAACAATCCGTTTGGTTCAGGAACTTCGTGCAAAGAATGCATCAAAACAGCTAAACCGGCTGATACATGAAAGCATTACCGTACGGCGTGCGGGAGAAGTGAAAGAGATTCCAGCTGAGGAACTGGTGGTTGGAGATATTGTTCTGCTTGTGGCAGGTGATCGTGTTCCGGCTGATCTGAGACTCACCAAAGTAAGTGATCTCTTTCTCTCCCAGGCAGCGATCACAGGCGAAAGTGCGATCCTGGAAAAAAATGCACAGGCATTGAGTTACAGTAATTCGGAATCCTTGACGCAACTTGAAAATCTTGCATTTATGGCAACAACTGTCATCAGTGGAAAAGGTGAGGGTATTGTGCTTGCAGTCGGAAAAGACACACTATATGGTAGTTTTACGAAAGAAGATCCAGATGAAAAACAGTCTTTTCAAAAAGGAGCCAACTCTATTGCCTGGGTCATGCTTCGTTTTATTGCAGTATTGATTCCTATTGTATTCATACTATTGCAGATCACAGGTGGAAGGTGGCTGGAATCTTTTGCCTTTGCACTGTCTGTTGCCGTTGGCTTGATGCCGGAAATGCTGCCGATGGTGATCACAGCCTGCCTTGCAAGGGGCAGCCTGAGTATGAGTAAAAAGCAGACAATCATTAAAGACATTAATGCAATGCAAGGATTTGGTAGCATGGATGTGCTCTGCATGGATAAAACAGGAACACTGACCAATGAAAGTATCCTATTGGAATACTATATGGATGTGCTGGGAAACGAAAGTGGGCAGGTATTGGATTTTGCTTTTTTAAATAGTGCTTTCCATTCCGGTGTATGTAATCCAATTGATAATGCAATTCTTGCCTGCCAGACGATGCCTGGGCATGAACAGCATTTTTCTGATCTTCTTATGCGGTATCAGAAAGAGGATGAAATTCCATTTGATTATTCCCGCAAATTTGTTAGTACACTGGTGACAGATAAAAATGGAGATTGCCAGCTTATTATGAAGGGTAATATTTCCCAGATTGTGTCTCGGTGCAGTCATGTGGAATTTCGTGGCGAAATCCTACCGATGGAAAAAAACGGGATGCAGAGTGTTGCTTCTGTAGTGGATGAGATGCTGCAGGATGGAATGAAAGTGATTGCTGTTGCACGGAAAAAGATTGAGAAACAGGATCAGATCATACCGACAGACGAAAACAATATGATCCTGATGGGATATCTTGCATTCTTTGATGCACCGAAAAAGACAGCAAAGACATCTGTGGAGGCTCTGAAAAGACTGCAGGTAACACCGAAAATACTGACAGGTGATCAGGCTGATGTGGCAGCATCTATTTGCCGAAGGGTCAAAATCCCGTCAGAAATCATATTGACTGGTGCAGATTTGGATCAGATGACGGACGATGAACTCGGCAAAACAGTAGAAGATATTCATGTATTTGCAGAATTAACACCAGGGCAGAAAGTCCGTATTGTTTCTGCTTTAAGGCAAAATGGACATACAGTAGGTTTCTTGGGAGATGGAATCAATGATATCCCGGCTTTTTGTGAATCGAATGTTGGTATTTCAGTAGATACAGCGGTAGATGCAGCGAAAGATGCAGCGGATGTCGTATTGCTTCAAAAGGATTTAGGTGTATTAGAGCAGGGGATTCTGGAAGGGCGTAAAACATTTACAAACATGCTCAAATACATTAAGATTACGGCAAGTTCTAATTTTGGCAATATTTTTTCTGTTGTATGTGCCAGTGCATTCTTACCATTTTTGCCAATGACATCTCTGCAGATTTTATTATTGAATCTGCTGTATGATGTTTTATGTATCATCCTTCCATGGGATAATGTGGATGAGGAAGAAACACTCTCGCCAAGAGACTGGTCCGGAAAGACGCTGGGACGATTTATGTTATTTTTTGGTCCTATTAGTTCGATATTTGATATCGTGACATTTCTGTTTTTGTATTATATTCTCTGTCCATTATTGTGTGGCGATACAACGTATCTGAACATGGTAGATCCAGTGATGCAGTCGCAGTATGTTGCTTTGTTTCAGACAGGATGGTTTTTAGAATCGATGTGGACGCAGGTTTTGATCCTTCATTTTCTTCGGACAAGGAAGATACCATTTGTGCAGAGCAGTCCTTCCATTCCGGTTGTTTGTACGACCTTTGCAGGAATTATTGTTTTTACTTCACTTACTTTTACCAAAAGCGCAGGTGTTATTGGATTGACGAAATTGCCAATCATGTATTTCCTGTTTTTATTTGTTGTAGTCTTACTCTATATGCTTCTGACTACGGTGGTCAAAACTGTTTATCAGAAGAAATATCATGAGCTGATCTGAAAGGAGGGAAACCATCATGAAAAAGAATATCAGTGTTATTTCCATGGATTCTGTCCTGCAGGAATGGCTCCTTCAAAAGCTGATCAAAGAACCACCAGAAAGTGACAGTGCGAAAGAACTGCTTTCTGGTATCTATGATATGGTGAGTGGCGAGATAAATTCATTACTGCTCAGCACTGCAAATAATTCAGAAATTGCATCTCTCAATCTTTCGGATGAGATGAAAATTGGGGAATTAGTAATCAATCCGAAAAGCAGGAGCGTTACTAGAATGGGCCAAGCGGTTTCCCTGACTCCTAAGGAGTTTGATATCCTGTATTTTCTGGCGGAAAACAGAGGAGAAGTATTTACAAAAGAGCAGATCTATAAGGCAGTATGGTCTGAAAATTATCTTTTAGATGACAGTAATATCATGGCATTTATTCGAAAATTGCGAAAGAAGATTGAACCGAATCCGGATGAACCAAAGTTTATACTTACGATTTGGGGGATCGGATATAAATTTAATGATAAGGTGTAAAACAGGCGGGCTGAAAGCAGTCCGCCAAATTTTTTGTAATTTACGCGAACAACGAGCCAAAGTCCGTGCTTGCACGAGGCCTTGGCGACTGTCGCGATAACTATGAGAAACTCGCGGAGTGTGTTTCTCATAGTTCTTGCTAAATCGCAAGGAAATCGCAAGATTTTGGTCATGTGATTCTCCTTGCTTTTTTTGTATTCTGTAAGAGGTCGAAGGGAGGCGGTATGTATGGTATACACAGATTTTGTTTTAAGAATTTCTTTATCCGTGTTGCTTGGATTTTTTATCGGATTGGAAAGGCAGTTGACCGGGCATCCAGCTGGAATACGGATAAATGTTCTGATCTGTATGGGAACCAGTTTTTTTACTTTATTTCCAATGCTTTATGGTTCCGATCAGGTGTTTCGTGTAGGAAGCAGCATTATCTCCGGTGTTGGATTCCTATGCAGTGGTGTGATCTTTAAAGACAGCGGTACGGTAAGAGGAATGAATACAGCAGCAACACTTTGGTGTACAGCGGCAATTGGTATTCTTGCCAGCACAGGAATGTTTATAATGGCAGTTTCTGCAGCAGGCATTTTGATTGGTTCAAATCTGATTCTGCGTCCGCTTGCAAGAAAACTTAATCCGATTGCTGTAGGAGATGAATCTGAAAAAGAATACTGCATCACAGTACTTTGTCAGGAAGATGCAGAACAGGAAATAAGACTTTTACTGATCACTAGCAATTCCAGTAAGACCTTGTATCTGAATCATCTGGAAAGTGGAGATGTTGTGGGGGATAAAGTCGAGATCATAGCGAAGTATTGTTCTGCGGGAAAACCGAAAAGCAATGTTCTGGAAGGTATTGTTGGTCAGGCATTGGAACTTCCGGAAGTAATCAGTGCAGGTTGGGAGGTGTTGTAGTTGAAAAAAATCAAAAGTGAAAGATGGATAATTTTTTTCATTCTTTATATTTTATTCACTGCAGCATGCAGTTGTGTGAGTCTTATATTTCCGGCTCACCAAATTTTGGTGATACAGGTCTGGTATCAAATATCTGTGGTTGTTTGGATTTTTTTAGCAGTTACGATGGTGAAATTGCTTATCAGGCTTCAGAAAATAAATAAGCTCATAACGAGAGGAATCAATGAAAGGAGAAGAAAACCATGAATTTAACCTGTATCTTTTTTGGTATCATTTTCACGATTGCCGGTTTTATGTTTGCATGTGGAAAAGGCCATATTCATTTCTCTTCTTGGAAAAACATGCCGCAGGAAGAGAAAGAGAAGATTAAAATTGTGCCGCTTTGTCGTAACATCGGTGAAGTCATTGCATTAAATGGATTGATTTTTCTGCTAAAAGGTCTATGGACAGGCTTTGAAAATCACTGGTTTGTGACTGCTATGGTTGCATGGTTTATTGTGGCGGGATTTGATCTTTGGTATATCGAGAAAAGTGATCGATATTATAAAAAATAATTGCAAAACAAGGAGGTAAAGACCAATGAATAAGAAAGAAAATCGTATGGCTGTTCGGCAGGCAGCACAGCAAGCTGTGATCCGTGACGAGCAGAACCACCGCATCGAACATGCGGCTACCAATCCGATTAAGGAGGTTTTGAAGAGTCTGCACACAACACTTCGTGGACTGGATGCTGAAAATATAGTGGTAAGTCGGACAAAATATGGAACGAATAAAGTAACGCAAGAGAAGAAACAATCCCTTGCGAAACGTCTGGCTGGAGCATTTATCAATCCATTTACAGCGATCCTTTTCTGTCTGGCAGTTGTTTCTACTATGACAGATATGGTTTTTCCATATTTTTCTCTGTTAGGAAGTTCACCGGAAGATTTTGATCCATTAACAGTGGTGATTATTCTGACCATGGTTATGATCTCCGGTACGCTTCGTTTTGTACAGGAATCCAGAAGTGGAAATGCAGCAGAAAAACTGTTATCCATGATCACAACTACTTGCACCGTCACAAGAAGAGAACAGGAAAAAATTGAGATTCCTATGGACGATCTGGTTGTAGGAGATATCGTACATCTTTCAGCAGGAGACATGATCCCAGCAGATGTCCGTATTCTGGATGCCAAAGACTTATTTATCAGTCAGGCAAGCTTAACAGGTGAAAGCGAACCGGTGGAAAAGACACCGAAGGTATGTGCACAGAAAGAAAGCATCACCGATTACAGCAATATTGCTTTTATGGGAAGCAATGTAATTTCCGGAAGTGCAACGGCAGTGGTTGTCTGCACGGGAGACCGCACTTTGTTTGGTTCCATGGCATCTGCGATTGCAGGTGAAGCAGTGGAGACAAGCTTTACCAAAGGCGTGAATGCAGTGTCATGGGTTCTGATCCGGTTTATGCTGGTCATGGTTCCGCTGGTATTTTTTATCAATGGTATCACAAAGGGAGACTGGCTGGATGCCTTTCTGTTCGGTATTTCCGTGGCTGTCGGACTGACTCCGGAGATGCTGCCGATGATCGTAACAACCTGTCTTGCAAAAGGTGCCGTTTCCATGAGTAAAAAGCAGACGATTGTTAAGAATCTGAATTCTATCCAGAATTTCGGTGCCATTGACATTCTCTGTACAGATAAAACAGGAACACTGACACAGGATAAGGTTGTGTTGGAATATCACCTGAATGTGAATGGAGAAGATGATACAAGAGTACTGCGCCATGCATACTTAAACAGCTACTTCCAGACCGGTTATAAGAACCTGATGGATCTGGCGATCATTCACAGAACAGAGGAAGAAGAGGCGGCAGATCCAAAGCTCCTCGATTTGTCTGAAAATTATGTGAAGGTAGATGAGATTCCATTTGATTTTACACGTCGTCGTCTGACTACGGTAGTACAGGATAAAAAGGGAAAGACACAGATGGTAACAAAGGGAGCTGTAGAAGAAATGCTCTCCATCTGTTCTTTTGCTGAGTGCGATGGTACTGTGCAGCCACTTACAGAAGAGGTTCGTGGGCGTATTCTGAAAACAGTAGACGAACTGAATGACAAAGGATTCCGTGTGCTTGCCATTGCACAAAAAAGCAATCCTTCTCCGGTGGGTGCATTTGGTATAAAAGATGAGTGTGAGATGGTACTAATTGGATATCTGGCATTTCTTGATCCACCAAAGGAGTCTACTGCAGATGCAATTCGGGCATTGAAAGCACACGGCGTAATAACAAAGATTTTGACAGGTGATAATGATAAGGTAACACGTACAATCTGCAAGCAGGTAGGACTTGAAGTACGCAACATGCTTCTGGGTTCTGATCTGGATCATATGACAGATGGCCAGCTTGCAAAAGCAGTAGAGACAACAGAGGTATTTGCAAAGCTTACACCGGATCAGAAAGCACGCGTGGTTTCAGTTCTCAGAGAAAACGGTCATACCGTAGGATTCATGGGTGATGGAATCAACGATGCCGCTGCAATGAAAGCTGCCGATATTGGAATCTCTGTAGATACTGCAGTAGATGTGGCAAAAGAATCCGCAGATATCATCCTGCTGGAAAAAGATCTGATGGTTCTGGAAGAAGGAATCATAGAAGGACGTAAAACTTATGCTAATATGATCAAATATATCAAGATGACGGCCTCATCTAACTTTGGAAATATGTTCTCTGTATTAGCTGCTTCGGCACTGTTACCTTTCCTCCCGATGATGAGTGTACATCTGATTTTCCTGAATCTGATCTATGATCTGTCCTGTACAGCAATTCCATGGGATAACGTAGACGAAGAGTTTATTGCAAAACCACGTAAATGGGATGCTTCCAGTGTGGGTAGCTTTATGATCTGGATTGGACCTACAAGTTCGATTTTTGATTTTACAACTTATATATTCATGTACTTTGTATTCTGCCCGTTATTTGTATCAAAAGGCATTTTATTCAATGATCTGGCAGCCCATTACAGCGGTGTAGAGCTTGCTACTATGCAGGCACGTTATATCGGAATGTTCCAGGCTGGATGGTTTGTGGAATCTATGTGGAGCCAGACATTAGTCATTCACATGATTCGCACACCAAAGCTTCCGTTTATCCAGAGCCGTGCATCAGCACCGGTAACATTGCTTACCATGACAGGTATTGCAGTTCTGACTGTGATTCCGTTCACACCATTTGGAGCTGCACTTGGTCTTGTTGCTTTACCGGCATCATATTTTGCATATCTGATCCCATGTATTCTGCTGTACATGATGCTGGCAACAAGCTTGAAAAAAGCATATGTCCGCTATTATGGCGAACTGCTCTAGGAGGTAGAAAGAATGAATTGGAAAGAATTATGGATGACACTTTTTGGAACTTGTGAATGGCTCGGACTCAATATGGGATTCTGGGTATCAATGGCTGTTGTGCTGTTGATCGTAATACTCATGAATGTGGTATTCTGGGGAATAAAGCCAAAGAATAAAAAATAGTATGGTTGAAAATAAACTGTACCCTAGATAGTGGACAGTTTAAAAAGTGGTCTAGACAGTTACTTTTTAAGCTATTATCCCAAAGACATATAATATATAGGCTCGAATGGTGAAAGTGCCCATTTGGGCCTATTATTGTATGAATTCATGTGTTACAACCAGAGCAAGATCCACCCGTGTATTACAGTATTGTCATTTTGACAATTTTGTATTACTTACGAGTAGCGGACTTGATGGGGATTACGTCCCCATACCCACGTGAAAATATAATTGCAGGCAATTACATTTTAGCAGATACGCAAGCGTTTCTGAGCAAGCGTCACAGACAACAAAATAAGGAAATTTTGATAAGGCATTCACCTGTGAATAGGTGAGTGTTTTTTGTTTTTAAGTATTCGATTAACCGAAAAAAATAAAAAAATTTCCTCAGGGGGCTGTAAAAATGTCTCTCAGCATTTCGTATTAATGAAAGGGTATTTTTTGCAGGAAAAATAAAAATTTTTCATTAAGAGGCTGTATTTATGCCCTTCATCTTTTGTATATGTGTAAGAACATTTTTTAGCCGGCATAAAAATGATTTTTACAACAATTAGAAACAGAAACGAGGCGAGAAAAGAATGAAATATGAATACATGAAGGAGTCTGAGCAGATGCTTCAGTACTTCCAGTTTCCGAAGTTTTTGCTGAAACTGCGCATTTCTCAAAATGCAAAATTTCTTTATATGATTTTGTATGACCGGGCGCGGATATCGAGAAAGAATAGCTGGATAGACAAGTATGGAAATGTTTATTTGATATTTCCAATAGAAGAATTGTCTGTTCAAATCGATAAATGCAAATCTTCTGTAAAAACAGCGTTGAAGGAATTAGATGATGTGGGACTATTGGTTCGCAGATCTGGTGGATTTTCAAAACCTAATCATTTATATGTGAAAATTCCATCTGATGAGATAGGTTTACAGCCGGTTGATGATAAGGCGGTTGAAAAGATGGCTGTAATAGAGCCGGAAAAGCCCCCATCATCTGGTCATAAAAATGGCTGTGCAGAAGCCGGAAATGTGGCACCTAGTAAAGTAACTGAGAAATATAAAAGTAATAAATATCATGAAGTAAATTATTGCTATGGGGAGGGAGAGAGTTTGTGATGAGAGAAGAAGATCCCGTATGTGTAGGCAGTGATGGTTTGCGATATTGCAAAGTCTGTGGGGAAGCGAAAGAAGCTTTTTTCCCTAAGGGTAGTTTTATGGGGATGAAAAAACATTCCAGGCAATGTGCCTGTGACAGAAAAGCATATGAAGAAGAACAAAAATATTTTAAAGACAAAGAGCACCGGGAATTAGTCAGCAGAAATACGAGCATCTGTTTTGACGAGAGCAGAATGGAAGAGTGGACATTTGAAAATGCAGATATGTCAGATGCGGTAATGCATAAGGCCAAAAGCTATGTTGATAACTGGGATGAAATGAAAAGAAATCATATTGGTTGTTTGTTTTGGGGACCGGTTGGTACCGGGAAAAGTTATATTGCCGGGTGTATTGCCAATGATCTTCTCAAACGAGAAGTAACGGTAAAGATGACAAATTTCAATACCATTATCGATGATATATTTCCACTGGCAGACAAAATGGAATATATCAATGCATTGGCTTCTTACCAGCTTTTGATTATTGATGATCTTGGAGTGGAACGAAATTCAGAATATGCGTTAGGAATTATTTTTAGCGTCATAGATCGCAGGATCCGTTCAGGACGACCATTGATCATCACGACCAATCTTCCGCTGAAAGAAATAAAAAGCGAGACCATGTTAGAGAAAAGACGTATCTATGACCGTATTTTAGAAATGTGTACACCAATGTATGTTGGAGGCACAAGTAAACGAGAAGCAATTGCAAGTATGAAAATGGAGAAAGCGAAAACGTTGTTGAATACAAAGAATGATCGTGTGTATTGCGGATAGAAGTGAATGCTACGCACGTTAAACAATAAGGAAAGGATTTTATGAACAAACAATATGTTGCAATATGTGAAAAAGTGGCTCTTACAATTGAAGAGGCAGCAGAATACAGTAATATCGGACAAAATAGAATAAGTAGTCTTTTGAAAGAACCGAGATGTCCGTTTGTGCTTTACGTAGGTACGAAAAAACTTGTAAAGAGAAAAGAATTTGAAAAATTCATTTCGGAAAGTGTGGAAATATAAATGAATGACAGAAGATGAGATGAAAATGAATATTCACAAAAATAAGATGCTATGGTATAATACAAGGTACTGTATTAGGGCTTCTTATGAGAGGAGCTGAAATATGGGAAAAGATTTAAAAGGCAAAGAACTTGGCAAAGGAATAACCCAAGAAAGTACGGGATTATACTCAGCCAGATTTGTAGATCGGTTTGGAAAGAGAAAACATAAACGATTCAAAAAGCTGCAAGAGTGCAGAGCATGGATTGCTGATGCGACTTATGTGGATGAACACAGTGATATTTCAATGCCATCAGATATGCTGGTCGATCAATGGTTTGATTATTGGATTGGGATAAAAAAGAAAACAGTCCGTTCAAATACTGTTCGCAATTATACGGAGAGATATATTAAAAATATTAAACCGGTAATTGGGAAGATGACACTATCAGACGTGAAACCACTTCACTGTCAGAAAATATTTTATGATATGGCAGATCAGGAGTATCGTACATCTACAATTTATCAGGCAAGAATTGCATTATACAACATGTTTGAGTATGCAAAAGAAAATGAAGTCCTGTGTAGCAATCCCTGCAAAAAATCTGTGAAAAGTGATATGGGAAAGCCATCTGAGAAGAAGGTTGCTTTAACAAGAGACATACAAAAAATATTTTTACAATACGCAGAAGGTCAAAGCTATGAAAATCAGTATCGTTTTATACTACAAACCGGATTGCGAACAGGCGAATTGGTAGGATTGAAATGGGAAGATGTCGATTTTAAATCCAAAACAATTCAGATTCGCAGAAGTATGGAATATCGTTATAGTGCAAAGGAGTGGCGTATCGGAGAACCAAAGAGTAAATCAGGCTACCGTACGATACCCTTAACAGAAGAAGCGGTTGCTATACTAAAAAAACAAAAAGAAAAGAATAAGAGGATTTCAGAAATTTCAACAGAATGGAAAGAATTTGTGTTTCTGTGTCGAAAAGGAACACCGGTTAAGAACAGTACATATGATACAGCGCTGTTTAAAATCTGTGATAAAGCAAAAATTTCAAGATTTTCGATGCATATCTTGAGACATACTTTTGCTACCAGATGTATTGAAGCAGGAATGAAACCGAAAACACTTCAGATGTTACTGGGCCATTCGAATATTGGAATTACAATGAACTTATATGTTCATACTACCGAGGAAGAAAAGAAAAAAGAAATGGACTTGGTAGCAGAAGCGCTTATGGCAATGTAATGGCCCACTAAATGGCCCACTTGCAAAAGTAAGTATGCTGAAATCCCTTGAAATCAAAGGATTTACAGGAGGAAATAGAGAAAATGAAATTAGGAATCGTGGGATTACCGAATGTAGGTAAGAGTACCCTTTTTAATTCACTGACAAAAGCAGGAGCGGAGTCTGCAAACTATCCGTTCTGTACCATTGACCCGAATGTCGGAGTTGTAACTGTGCCGGACGAGAGACTGAATGTCCTTGGCGAGATGTATCACACGAAGAAGATCATCCCGGCAGCAATTGAATTTGTTGATATTGCAGGACTTGTAAAGGGAGCATCAAAAGGAGAAGGGCTTGGAAATCAGTTCCTTGCAAATATCCGTGAAGTAGATGCTATCGTGCATGTAGTACGTTGTTTTGAGAACAGTAATATTGTACATGTAGATGGAAGTATTGATCCGCTCAGAGATATTGAGACAATCAATCTGGAGCTTATCTTCTCAGACCTTGAGATCCTGGAGAGAAGAATTGCAAAGACAACAAAGGTTGCAAGAAATGACAAAGCAGCTGCAAAAGAGCTGGCTCTTCTTGAGAAAATCAAAGCACATCTGGAAGATGGAAGACTTGCCAAGACATTTGATGCAGTAGAAGATGAGGAAGAAGAGGAGTGGCTTAAGAGTTACAATCTTCTGACATATAAACCGGTCATCTATGCTGCAAATGTATCTGAAGATGATCTTGCAGATGATGGAGCTTCCAATGCAGGAGTTCAGGCAGTCAGAGAGTATGCAGCAAAAGAAGAAAGTGAAGTATTTGTAGTATGTGCAGAAATTGAAGCTGAGATTTCTGAATTAGATGATGATGAGAAAAAAATGTTCCTGGAAGATCTTGGTCTTACTGAGTCAGGACTTGAGAAACTGATCAAGGCAAGCTACAAGCTCCTCGGACTGATCAGTTATCTGACTGCAGGTGAACCGGAGGTCCGTGCATGGACAATTACAGAGGGAACAAAGGCACCGCAGGCAGCAGGAAAGATCCACTCTGATTTTGAACGTGGATTTATCCGAGCAGAGGTTGTTTCTTATGATGACTTGATTGCATGTGGAAGTCATGCAGCTGCAAAAGAAAAAGGTCTGATCCGTCTGGAAGGAAAAGAATATGTAGTAAAAGACGGCGATATTATGTTATTCCGATTTAATGTATAATCACAGTGTGGAAGGAAGTATGAAAAATGACTAGAACGATTGATTTTCCACATCTGGGAATACATCTTTCTTCAGTAGGGAATCATATTACGGTATTTGGATTTGATATTGCTTATTATGGAATGATCATAGGTGCTGGGATTCTTGCCGGAATTTTTATGGCAGTATATGAAGCAAAAAGAACTGGACAGAAAGAAGAAGATTATTATGATCTGTCTATTTGTGCAGTAATCATTTCAATTATCGGTGCCAGGGCATATTACGTGATTTTTTCATGGGATATGTACAAAGATGACCTGCTTAGTATTTTTAACCTCAGACAGGGAGGGCTTGCGATTTACGGTGGTGTGATAGCAGCGGTTCTTACAGTAATTGTATTTGCAAAAGTGAAGAAATTATCAGCAGCACAGATCTTTGATACAGCAGGTCTTGGACTTGTACTTGGACAGGCAATCGGACGCTGGGGAAATTTCTTTAACAGGGAAGCATTTGGTGAGTATACAGATGGATTATTTGCTATGAAACTTCCGGTAGATGCAGTCAGATCTTCGGATATCACGGATTTAATGAGAAAACACATGGAAACAGTGGATGGGGTATCTTATATTCAAGTGAGCCCGACATATCTTTATGAGTCTATGTGGTGCCTCGCCTTGTTGATATTACTGTTGTTGTATCGCAGACATAAAAAGTTCCAGGGAGAAGTATTCTTGATGTATCTGTTTGGATATGGTGCAGGAAGAGCATGGATCGAGGGATTAAGAACAGATCAACTCTGGATTCCGGGTACAGAAATTCCGGTATCACAGGTTCTTGCCGGAACCATTGTAGTTGTATCATTTGTTTTGATTGTATATAATCGAATAAAGATTAAGAAAAAAGCTGCTTGTTAGGCAGCTTTTTTAGTGCTTTTGCATTGGGTGAAGAAGCGTCGTTAATTTTGTATCAAAAAAGGAACAAAAAGAAACGGAGAATATCTAGACTTTTAAGAAGTGCCGGACTATAATATAAGATATATGTAAAGAATTAGTTTTCTTGAATAATGTCTAAGGAGGAACAACAAAATGGCAAGAAAAATGAAAACCATGGATGGTAATCAGGCCGCAGCACATGCTTCATATGCATATACTGAAGTAGCAGCTATTTACCCAATTACACCATCATCTGTTATGCCGGAGCATGTAGATGAGTGGGCTACAGAAGGCAGAAAGAATATATTTGGAGAGACTGTTCAGGTAACAGAGATGCAGTCAGAGGCTGGTGCAGCAGGAGCCGTTCATGGATCCCTGGCAGCAGGAGCACTCACAACAACATTTACAGCATCTCAGGGATTGCTGTTGATGATTCCTAACTTATATAAAGTTGCAGGTGAGCAGCTTCCAGGAGTATTCCATGTATCTGCTCGTGCACTTGCAAGTCATGCACTTTCAATTTTTGGAGATCACTCTGATGTTTACGCCTGTCGTCAGACTGGTGCAGCTATGCTGTGTGAGTCCAGTGTACAGGAAGTTATGGATCTGACACCAGTTGCACATTGTGCAGCATTAAAGGGAAAACTTCCATTTATCAACTTCTTTGATGGATTCCGTACATCTCACGAGATTCAGAAGATTGAGACTTGGGATTATGAAGATCTGAAAGATCTGGTAGATATGAACGCAATTGATGAATTCAGAAAGCATGCTCTGAATCCTAATCACCCATGCCAGAGAGGTTCTGCTCAGAACCCGGATATCTTCTTCCAGGCAAGAGAAGCATGTAATCCATACTACGATGCTATGCCGGCAATCGTTCAGGAGTACATGGACAAAGTTAATGCTAAGATTGGAACAGATTATAAACTGTTTAACTATTATGGAGCAGAGGATGCTGAGAAAGTCATCATCGCTATGGGATCTGTCTGCGATACTATTGAGGAGACAATCGATTACTTAAGAGCAGCCGGAGAGAAAGTCGGAGTTGTAAAGGTTCGTCTTTACAGACCATTCTGTGCACAGGCACTTATCGACGCTATTCCGGACACTGTAAAATATATCAATGTTCTTGACAGAACAAAAGAGCCAGGAGCAGAAGGAGAGCCATTATATCTGGATGTCGTATCTGCACTGAAAGGATCTAAGTTTGATAGTATTCCAGTTAACTGTGGACGTTATGGATTAGGTTCTAAAGATACAACACCGGCTCAGATCGTTGCTGTATTTAACAATGTTGACAGAAAGAGATTTACAATTGGTATTGAGGATGATGTTACACATCTGTCACTGGAAGTTGGAGCTCCGCTGGTTACAACACCAGAGGGAACAATCAACTGTAAGTTCTGGGGACTCGGAGCAGATGGTACTGTTGGAGCTAACAAGAACTCTATCAAGATCATTGGTGACAACACAGATATGTATGCACAGGCTTACTTTGATTATGATTCTAAGAAGTCCGGTGGTGTTACAATGTCACACCTGCGTTTCGGTAAGAAGCCAATCAAATCTACTTACCTGATTCACAAAGCAAACTTTGTAGCATGTCATAATCCATCTTATGTAAATAAATATAACATGGTTCAGGAGTTAGTAGACGGAGGAACATTCCTTCTGAACTGCTCATGGGATATGGAAGGTCTTGAAAAACATTTACCGGGACAGGTAAAAGCTTACATTGCAGACCACAATATTAAATTCTACACAATCGATGGTATCAAGATTGGTAAAGAAATCGGACTTGGCGGACGTATCAATACAGTTCTTCAGTCAGCATTCTTCAAGCTTGCAGCAATTATTCCTGAGGAAGAGGCAATCGACCTTATGAAGAAAGCAGCAAAAGCTACTTACGGAAGAAAAGGTGACAAGATTGTACAGATGAACTATGATGCTATTGATGCCGGTGCAAAACAGGTTGTAGAGATTCAGGTTCCGGATTCATGGAAATCCTGTCCGGATGAGGGACTCTTTACTCCGGAAGTAAAAGACGGTCGCGCAGATGTAGTTGCATTTGTTAAAAATATTCAGTCAAAAGTTAACTCACAGGAAGGTAATAACCTGCCAGTATCCGCATTTGTTGATTATGCTGATGGTTCTACACCTTCAGGATCTGCTGAGTATGAGAAACGTGGTATTGCAGTAGATATTCCGGTATGGAAATCAGAAAATTGTGTACAGTGTAACCGTTGTGCATATGTATGTCCACATGCAGTTATCCGTCCGGTAGCACTTACAGAAGAAGAGCTCGCTAAAGCACCGGAAGGAACAGAAGCAATCGATATGATCGGTATGCCGGGACTGAAATTTACAATGACAGTATCTGCTTATGACTGTACAGGTTGCGGATCTTGTGTCAATGTATGTCCAGGTAAGAAGGGTGAAAAAGCTCTTGTTATGGAGAACATGGAAGCAAATGCAGGTTCTCAGAAAGCATTTGACTTTGGTCGTGAGATCGAGGTAAAACCAGAGGTTGTTGCGAAGTTCAAACCTGCAACAGTAAAAGGAAGTCAGTTCAAGCAGCCACTGTTAGAGTTCTCAGGAGCTTGTGCAGGATGTGGTGAGACACCATATGCAAAACTGGTAACTCAGTTATTTGGAGATAGAATGTATATCGCTAATGCTACAGGATGTTCTTCTATCTGGGGTAACTCTTCACCATCTACACCATATACAGTAAACGCTAAGGGACAGGGACCGGCATGGTCTAACTCACTGTTCGAGGATAATGCTGAATTTGGTTATGGTATGTTACTTGGCCAGAAGGCTATCAGAAAGAGATTAAAAGCAGAAGTTGAGACAATTGCTGCAAGCGATAAAGCATCTGCAGAAGTAAAAGCAGCTTGTCAGGAATATCTTGACACATTTAACTGTGGAGCATCTAATGGTGATGCTACAGATAAACTTGTTGCAGCATTAGAGGGTTGTGATTGTGATACATGTAAGGACATCGTTAAGAACAAAGACTTCCTGGCTAAGAAATCCCAGTGGATCTTTGGTGGAGACGGATGGGCTTACGATATCGGATTTGGCGGTGTAGACCATGTTCTTGCAAGTGGTGAGGATATTAACATCATGGTATTCGATACAGAGGTTTATTCTAACACAGGTGGACAGGCTTCAAAGGCTACTAAGACAGGTGCTACAGCACAGTTCGCAGCTGGTGGTAAAGAGACAAAGAAGAAAGACCTTGCAGGAATCGCAATGAGTTACGGTTATGTATATGTTGCACAGATCGCTATGGGTGCTGATTATAACCAGACTGTAAAAGCAATTGCAGAGGCAGAAGCTTATCCGGGACCATCACTCATCATTGCTTACGCTCCATGTATCAACCATGGTATTAAGAAAGGTATGAGCAAAGCTCAGACTGAGGAGCAGTTAGCAGTAGAGTGCGGATACTGGAATAACTTCAGATTCAACCCTGCAGCAGAGGGCGCTAAGTTCACACTGGATAGCAAAGAGCCTAAGGAAGAAGGATATCAGGAATTCCTGGACGGAGAAGTACGTTACAACGCACTGAAGAGATCTAATCCGGAGAAGGCAGCAAGACTGTTCAAGAAGAATGAGCAGGAAGCTATGGAGAGATACGAGTATCTGAAGAAACTTGTAACACTCTATGGAGCAGAAGAGTAGAATTGATTCTATAAAGGATACGAGAATTCAAGTGAACTTGAATTCTGATGTGTCATTCATGTAAATTAGAGGAGTGATATTGTATTTAGTACAATATCGCTCCTCTTTTTGGAGTTCTGCAATCTTGCCGAGGCGTTCTTAAATTACATACATAAATGGAAATAAAACGGAATGATATTGGAACTATATTGAGTTAATATGGAAAACATGATAATATAATGGAAAGAATGCCGAGGCATTCTTGAATGGATTGGAGGGGATGCAATGACGGTAGAAGAGATGAAGCAAAGAAAAAAGGAATTAGGATATTCGAATGAGAAACTTTCAGAGCTTTCGGGGGTACCGCTTGGAACGGTGCAGAAAGTTCTTGCGGGAGTTACCAGATCTCCAAGATATGAAACTTTAATTGCGCTTGAAAGGGTATTGAAAAAGCAGACAGACAGCATCGGTGAAGCGTTACCAGAGATATCTGAAAAGAGACAGGGCGATTATACGGTAGAGGATTATTATTTAATTCCGAAGGAAAGACGTGTTGAACTTATTGATGGTGTGATTTACGATATGGCTTCACCGACTGCCATTCATCAGATTCTGTCTACGGAATTGTGTAACATAATCCGGTCATATATCAGTCAGCAGAAAGGAAGATGTATTGTCATGGCTGCACCTATGGACGTACAGCTTGATTGTGACGATAAAACTATGGTGCAGCCAGATGTTATGGTCGTCTGTGACAGGGACAAGATTACAAGAAAATGTATATATGGAGCCCCGGATCTGGCAGTGGAGATACTCTCTGATTCTACAAAGAAAAAAGATATGTATGTGAAACTGGGAAAATATATGGATGCGGGAGTTCGGGAATACTGGCTGGTGGATCCGAAGGGGAAGAAGGTTATTGTGTATGATTTTGAAGCAGAGGTAACACCGTCTATTTATGGATTTAGCTCCAAAGTTCCAGTGGGTATATTCAAAGGAGAATGTGAAGTAGATTTTGCAAAGATTTATGAATACATTAGCTTTCTGTATGAAGAAGACGATGTGTAAAAAGAGACGTAGGGCATAAAGCTGTATGCGTGATCCAGAAGATCAAGGGTCATGTGTACAGCTTTTCTTTGCTTATATTTTGCCATTTTAGGAATAATCTGGAAACTTTCTTCATAGGATATATATAGGCAGGCTGAAAAAACAAAGTTTTGAAAAACAGAAAGGGAGTTACAGACATGAAAAAAAGAGGAAGAAGATGTTTGATTTCATTACTCCTCGGGCTCTGCCTTCTGATGCCGTCACAGATGAAGGTATTGGCGGCAGATGCACAGGAAGACAGTAGTTCTGTACAGGCTGTAGGGGAGGCGATGCCAGATCAGGAAAATGCTACTACAATAGATGAAAATCAGATTGACAATACGATGCAGGATGACCAGGATATTGCAGTACTTGCAGATAATTATCCTGCTACAGGTAAGATTACTGCAAAAGTATATTTGAGATATAGTAATGTGATACCAGAAAAGATAAACCAAGCTTTTACTGCGGGTGAGTTTGGACCTTCGGGTAACAATACTCCATATTTTACAGTTACGGTGAATTTGGACCAGTTGAATAAAAAGCCAGTAAAGACTTATGTAAAAAACTATGGTCGGACATGGTACATCTACTATTCCATTGACAGTGATGAATCTTGGAATCCAGGAGATAAGGCAGATGCTGCGAACCGGGTGCAAAATGCCACGAATCTCTGGGAACAAGCAATTTTTCAGGCCATGAGCAGTACGGATCAGAAGAAGTTTGAAAATGTATTTGGAAGCAATATGTTTGTCGGTTATGTACTAAAACGGGAGAATGATGGCTGGCATATTGACGGAATTCTGAAGAAAGATCCACCGGTTTATGTAGTGGAGTTATATGATCAGAATGATCAGGCATTATTTGCAATTTCTTCCAATGAACAAAAACTTCCAGGTGTTACTTATGCAGATTTTAAAACAAAAGTGGAAGAAGCACTTGGTGGAACGAATTATCAATATCTGACAGAGGAAAAAGACCGGATTGTTCTGAACTACGACAAAGATGGGCGGATATGGCGGGTGACTATCACGCCAAAGATAGATGGGGCAGATAAAGATTATGCAGGAATTTATCATGTGGATCCGACAAATAACAAGTTTTCTTACCGGACTGTTTCGAGGAATACCTATTATCTGAGCCGGATGAAGATGAAAGTAGAAGATGTAACACCGGTCAATTTGACCATTTCCAAAACTGTAAAAGGCAGTGCGGCAAATCCGTCAGAACATTTCGCAGTTGTACTGACTGCATCCAGATTGGCAGGAAAGACATTCGATGTAATTTATAATGGAACCCAGAATTGTTCACAGACACATGCCTCACAGATTATATTTGATCAGTCAGGAAATGCCAGCGTTGTTCTGAAAAATGGTGAGTCAGCTACGATACAACAGATCACATCTGGAGACGTTAGGATCAAAGAAGAAAGTGGAGATTACTGGGCTTCTGTTACTGTAAATGGTGCTGATGAGAGATACGACCAGGAGAATGGCATCCTGCTTAATATTGACAATACGAATGTTACAGCAGCATTTACAAATCAGATGGAGCAGCAGCCGGTGACAGGGATTGCCATGATGACTTTTCCATATGTGCTGATTCTTTGTATCGCAGTGCTGGCATTGGGACATGGATATGCCAGAAGAAAGAGAAATGTATGAGACAGAACAAAAAGGAGAATAAGAACAAGAGGAAAAATGAAGAATGGATTCAGAAAGCCAGGCATGCATCATCTGTAAAGGATATTGCACATGTTATTGAAACTATGCAATTTCACAGAATATTTGGACTGGTTGATGAACAGGAAGTGTGGGATAAGCTTCTGATTCTGGATGAAATGTATCGTAGAGTCTTTTTTATCCAGGAAGAAAAGTTTCGCATGCAATTAAAGGAGAAACATGGAGCAGAGTATACAATCTAACTGGGCAGGTAGTACGGAAGAAGTAATCCGGCAAAGAAGGCAGCGAACGATACTTCGGAAGCTTCGTGGCAGTGATCTTAGAAAAGCAGCATTTCTTGCGGTCTTTCTTGTGCTTCTGTTCAGGTGTGTGTTCGGAGTGACATTTGAGTATGGAAGCGATATGAAACCGGCAATCGGTGACAAAGATCTGTTATTATACTACCGCCTGCAGGACTCATATACGGGAGGTGATGTAGTCGTATATGAAAAGCGAGGAGTAGAGATGGTCGGAAGAATTGCGGCGATGCCTGGTGAGACAGTGGAAATTACGAAGGACGGACAGCTTGTCAGAAATGGTTATACACAGGCAGATATAAACCAGGAAGATATGTATAACCCGGGAAATGAAAATGGTACAGGAAAAGTAACGCTTAAAAGTCAGCAATATTATATTTTAAGTGATGATCACAGTGTGTCCAGAGACAGCAGGACACTGGGAGCAGTATCGAAAAACGAGATCCGGGGACTTGTTATCACTGTGATCCGAAGGAGAAATATATAATCAAAAAAGAAATAAAAAAGTTGCTTTAGAATATGGAAAGGAATGTAAGGTATGAAAAAGTTTACTAAAAAACTGGTAGCATCTATGCTGTCTACAGCAATGCTTATGGGCATGTCATTAACTGCATTTGCAGCGAATTCGCAAACACAGGGAATTAGTGTTAATGGATATTCTGGACCTGGAAGGCAGATTACCAAGACCTGGTCAGTTGCAGAAAATGGATTACTCAATGATTCAGAAACATTTGATTTTGCATTAGAGTACACAGGTTCTGATGCAATCGGAACCAATGCTTCGAGCACACCGACATTTAATGGAAGTGAAATGACACAGAATAATGCCACAAAGACGGCGCAGATTACATCAGCATGGAAGACAAAGGCAGCAGGCGGAGAAAGTTCCAGTGAAACATTGTCTTATGATGAGTTATTCGACGGAATTAGATTTACAGCTCCGGGGTTATATCACTTCATGTTAAAAGAGAATCCGGGACACAATCCCAATATTGCATATTCTGATCAGTCTTATTTGTTAGATGTTCAGGTTGTATGGGAGACAGAAGACAACGGATCCCAGACAGGAAATTTAAAGGTATCAGGCATTGCAACAACGAGTGTGGCAACCAATCAGAAAAGTGAAGGGGCAGGATTTGAAAATACAGAAGCTGATGCAGAATCTTTAAAAATAACAAAAACTGTTTCCGGAAGTGCTGCAAATAAAAATGATGAGTTCACTTTTACTGTTGTTGTGAATGGAATTGACGGAACTTATTCTACAAACAAAGCAGATGTTACCGTAACAAATGGAGAGAAAACTACATTTACACTGAAACACGGCGAGACATTTGAAATTAAAAACCTTCCGGCAGGGGCAGACTATACTGTAAAGGAGACTGACTCAAAAGGGTATGATACAACAAATGTCAGTGTGAATGGTGAAAATGCAGTTGAAAGTAAGAGTGCAAACGGAACAATTAATCTGGATGCAACAAACACAGTTGCTTACACCAATATTGACACAGTTACTCCACCGACAGGTGTGATCCTTCATTTTGCCCCAGTCCTTCTTGCATTTGCAGCAGCGTTCGGTGGATGCCTCGTATTTTTCCGTCGTAAAAGAATCTAAGGATGGAACGAACGCCGGAGTATTATCTGACTAAAGGGCTTGATATGGTTGTAAATGGCGTGGCGGCAGTTATTTTTTTATGCTGCCTCGCCTATGCCGGTTATGCGCTGTGGGACAACTGGAGCATTTTAGATGGCTCAGAAAATGCACTGAAAACGATGGTGGAATATAAACCAGACGAAGCAGAAGGACTTTCTTATAATTTCAGTCAGCTTATGGCTATGAATTCGGATGTATGTGGATGGATTGTTATGGATCATACAGGAATCGATTATCCAATAGTTCAGGGAGAGGACAATTTTGAATATCTGGATAAGGATGCACTTGGAAATTCGGAGATATCCGGAAGTATCTTTTTGGACTGGCAGAATAATCGGAAGTTTACAGATCCATATATGGTACTTATGGGGCATCATATGCAGGCAGGAAAAATGTTCGGTGATCTGGATAAATATAGTGATGAGACATTTTTTCGGAAAAATACAACTGGAAAAATTTATCTGCCGGACCGGGTGCTATACCTGGAAACAGCTGCGTTTCTTACAGTAGATGCATATGACAAATATATTTATCGAACCCAGTGGGATAATGTATCGGAAAGGCAGGAGCTTTTGAAACGCATTTATGAACAGGCGCAGTATACAACAGGAGAAGAACTTACGACGGAAGATCAGATGGTAGCACTGTCGACCTGTTCCACAAGCGGAACAAATGCAAGACATGTTCTTATATGCAGGATTGTGCACAGCAGTGCTTCGAAGGAAGGAAGTGGAAAAGTATATGTGTGGACGGAAAATGAATGAGAAAATGCGGGGGATAAATATACAAGAGAAAGCAAGTATGTGTGGAAAATATAAAATGTGGCTGGTAATGGTAGTTTTTGCACTGATATCTACAGCGATGTTATCTTCAGTGAAAATTCATGCGGCAAGTGCAGAAGAAAACCAGATGGCAGATGTAGAAACAAATCATGTGACAGCGGTAGAGAATACACAGGAGCAGATAACGGTCAATATTCCTGTGAAATTAAAAATTACTGGAAACTCGCAACAAAACGAAATATTTTCGTTTCTATTAAAACAAAATGATGAACAAAGTCCGATGCCGAAGATTTCAAAAGTTCAGATAACAGGAACAAAGAAAGATGCATTTCAAATTCAGTATGAAAAGCCGGGGGTGTACAGATATACGATCAGCCAGGTGGCTGGTGATGGAAAAAACTGGATATATGACCAGTCCGAGTATTCCCTGGAAGTCTATATTATGAGAAATGAACAGACAGATACGCTACAGTCACTTATTGTCGCATACAATGCAAAAGGAGAGAAAGTTGACCCTGTTTTTGTGAACAGATATCAGGCACCGGAAGCCAAACAAAAAAGCATGATGGTCAAGACCGGGGACAGCGCAGATATAAAAACTCTGGCAGGTCTGATGTTAATCTGTGGAGGAATTATGATCGGGACTTACGAATATAAAAAGAAAATAGAAAAAAAGTAATTGTTCATTAGTTGTTATATGCAAAAAGAAAATAACAGACAGAAAGTTTCACAGGAAAGCAGAGCGCATCACCTTATTATACGATTGTAAGGTGAGCGCTCTTTTAATCTATAACTGAAGTTTATATATAGAGATTAACAATTTGAGGACTATTGTAGGGAGTGTTAAACTATAAATAAAATAGTACGTATTTTACAGACGGGAGGAAGCGTTATGGTAAAAAAAGGAACCTGTGGTTTATGTCAGGGCGGCTGTGCAGTAGTTTATACTATTGAAAATGGGAAAATTGTGAAAGCAGAACCGGATAAAGAATCTCCGAAAGGAAGATTATGTCCGAGAGGAGCATTGGTACCAGATATTCTTTATGGGGAGGAGCGTATCAAACGTCCATTGATCAGAGTTGGCGAGCGTGGAGAAGGAAAATTCCGCGAGTGCAGTTGGGAAGAAGCTGTTGACAAAGCTGCGGAATTACTGAAAAAAACCGCAGATACATATGGCGGCAGATCTCTGGCATCTTACTATGGACGAGGTATTTTAGGGCTTCCTGTAACAAGACTTTGTGGCAAAGGTGATGGAAGCGGCAAAGGAAAATTTCTTATAAATCTGGGTTCTGTCAATGATATGAATTGTTCATCCATCTGTAATCTGGCATCCAGTACGGTGACGCCTGGAACACTTATGGGTCTGAATACGAGAATGATGGTGCAGGAGATTGAAGAAAGTGATTATATTATCTCATGGGGTAAAAACTCTGCCAGTGACGATGGCCCACAGGTGATGTTGCATCGTATTAAGGAAGCTCAGAAGCGAGGAGCAAAATTGATCGTGATAGATCCAAGGCAGGAAGGACTTGGAAAAATCGCAGACTGGTGGATTCCGATTACGCCGGGTTCCGATGGAGCACTTGCCCTTGCAATGCTGAAACTGATTATAGACAGTGGACGTTATGACCATGAATTTATTGAGAAATATACAAGAGGATTTGAAGAGTTTAAAGCTTATCTGGATACACAGACAATGGAGCAGCTTTCAAAATGGTGTGGCATTTCCGTGACAGATATTGAAAAGCTGACAGATATTTTCTGCTCTACTGCAAAGATTCCGCTTGTTGCCTATACGGGTCTGGAATATCAGCTCAGTGCAATTCAAAATAACCGTGCAATCTTTGTATTGTGGGCAATTACCGGGAAGTTGGACGCGCCGGGTGCAATCTATCTGAATGCAAAAGGACTGGAGACTCCGAAGCTTTTTGAAATACCAGAAGATGACAAACCAATCGGAGTAGATGAATTTCCGTTATTTTATAAATTCAGTGGTCAGGGACAGTTTTCGCGTTTTCCGAAAGCAGTATTAGAAGACGAGCCATACCCGGTCCGTGGACTTATGATTTTAGGAGGATCGCCGGTATTGTCATTCCCGGATAGTAAAAGTTGGCGTGAAGCATATAAAAAATTAGATTGCCTGATTGTTCTGGATCGTTACTTTACAGAAGATGCCCGATATGCAGATGTAGTTTTTCCGGCCTGTTCGTTATTCGAAGTGCCAAAAGCTGTACCAGGACCAGAAGGACCACATATTGTGGAATCCCTGATTGAGCCAGTCGGAGAATCTAAAAACGATGTGTTAATTATGGGAGCAATTGCCAAAAAACTTGGATTTGGTGATAAACTTCCACAGACAGAAGAAGAACTTAGAAGCTGGCTTCTTAGTGGAACTGCGCCATATGCAGGAGATTTTGGGACAAGTGCAGACCAGAAAAAAGAAAAGCATTATAAGAAATATGAGACAGGTGAGTTAAGAGCAGATGGAAAACCGGGATTCCCGACACCGTCCGGAAAGCTAGAAATTTGTTCTACAATTCTGGAGGAAAATGGATTTGTCCCATATCCAGAGTATAAGGATGTTCGTTCAATTCCGGAACTTGCTGGTAAAGAATATCCATTTACTATGACAAGTGGAGCAAGAAGCAATAACCGTATGGGTGTGTTTGGGGCAAATCTGGATAAAATTGCTGAGATTGAACCGTATCCGTTTGTAGATATCAATGCGGAAGATGCAAAAGAAATTGGTATCAAAGATGGCGACATGGTAAAAGTAATAACGCCATTCGCAGACGGAACATTTAAAGCGAAAATCCGTGGCATTGCAAAACATGCAATACATATTCCACATGGAGGTGGAAGCGCCTATATGGCAGAACCTTGGAAAAATGGAAATGTCAATGATTTGTGTAGTCTGGACTATGCAGATCCGATGACAGGATTTGTACTTATTAAATCTGTTCCATGTCGGGTAGAGAAAGTATAGTAAACAGTAATAATAAAAATGATAATAAAATAACGATAAAAGTATAAGAAAAAGGATTGACTTTTTTTAACATAGGTGATAAAAAGGTACTATGTGAATAAAGAATTTGCTTGATAGAGGTGCGGGATTCATCAGTAATGATCGGCGACAGCTTGGGAAGCTGCCGGACATGAAAGGGGAGACCGCCGAAGAAAATGTAATATCCCAAGTACATTTTCTGGGGCGTGGCAGAATATGCTGCGAACTGTCACATCGGTGGAGCGCTATCAGAGTATAATAAAGAATAGACCGTAAGGAGAAAGAACGGGATATTTGGACTGATGAATTATACCGTGAGTGCACGACGCAGATGCATTCACGGTTTTTCTATTTAGATTTATAGTTGACATGAAAATGGGAAAATGTTTCATGACAGGTATGAAAAACAGGTATAAGATCTGTGGTAGAAAAAATGTAACCAGGCAGAGCTTTATTCCGAAAATATTAAATTACATAAAGGAGTAGAGATTATGTTGAAAAAGAGAAAACTGGCAGCCTGGGGGGCTGTAGTTTGTCTTCTGATGCTGGCTATGAGTTCTGTCACAGTTTTTGCAGCAGAAGAGACAACAGAGTATGTGCCAAAGATGTATGCATCTTTTTGGGCGCTGGTGCCACCGGTTGTAGCGATCGTATTGGCGCTGATCACAAAAGAAGTTTACAGTTCTTTATTTGTAGGAATTGTGATCGGAGGACTTTTCTGGTCAGGATTTTCATTTGAGAATACAGTACTTCATGTATTTCAAGATGGTATTGTAGGGGTTCTGACAGACAGCTATAATATGGGAATTTTAGTATTCCTTGTGATTCTTGGAATTATGGTGTGCATGATGAATAAAGCAGGAGGTTCCGCTGCATTTGGCCGTTGGGCGAGCGTACACATTAAGACAAGAATCGGAGCCCAGCTTGCGACAATCGTGCTTGGAGTTTTGATTTTTATTGATGATTACTTTAACTGCCTGACCGTTGGAAGTGTTATGAGACCAATCACAGATAAGCATCAGGTATCAAGAGCGAAGTTAGCTTACCTGATTGATGCTACGGCAGCCCCAGTATGTATCATTGCACCGATTTCCTCATGGGCGGCGGCAGTTACCGGATTCGTAGAGGGAGAGGACGGATTTTCCATTTTTCTCCGTGCCATTCCATTTAACTATTACGCACTTCTGACAATCCTGACCATGGTTCTTCTTGTTGTGTTAAAGGTTGACTATGGTTCAATGCGTGTCCATGAAGATAATGCATTAAGAGGAGATATCTATACTACACCGGACAGACCGTACGCAGATGCACAGGATGATGTAGTTGAAGAAAAAGGCGGCGTGATCGATCTTGTATTTCCAATTCTTGTACTGATTGGCTGTTGTATTATCGGAATGCTTTACAGTGGAGGATTTTTCAGTGGCGTTAGTTTTGTAGAAGCATTTTCAGCCAGTGATGCGTCAGTCGGACTGATGCTTGGAAGCTTCTTCGCATTTGTGATCACGGTTATTTTCTATGCACTTAGAAGAGTTCTGAAGTTTACAGATTCTATGGCATGTATTCCAGACGGATTCAAGGCTATGGTGCCGGCAATCCTGATTCTGACATTTGCATGGACACTGAAAGCTATGACAGACAGTCTTGGTGCAGCAGAGTATGTGGCAGGAGTTATGGAGACGGCTGCGACAGGACTTGTGAATTTCCTCCCGGCAATTATTTTCCTGGTGGGTTGTTTCCTTGCATTTGCGACCGGAACTTCCTGGGGAACATTCGGAATTTTGATTCCAATCGTAGTTGCTGTATTCCAGGGAACAAATGAAACGATGATGATCATCTCTATCTCAGCCTGCATGGCAGGTGCGGTATGTGGCGACCACTGTTCGCCAATCTCTGATACGACGATCATGGCATCAGCCGGAGCGCAGTGCAATCATGTAAATCACGTATCGACGCAGCTTCCATATGCTATGACTGTGGCAGCAGTATCATTTGTGACTTATGTCGTTGCAGGATTTGTACAGAACGCATGGATCTGTCTGCCGATTGGTATTATACTGATGACAGGAACACTTTTTGTGATTCGTGCAATTACAGGAAAAGAAGAATAAAAGAACTAAAAGAACATTTGCCTTAAGAAATGGATCCGGTTTTTAGGATATTTCTAAAGAGCAGATGTTCTTTTTTAGTTTTCAGCTTTGGAAATTCTGATGATTTGCAGATACATTTTACAAGCGGTATTTATCCAATGTGTCGTAAAACACCTTGACTTAGCTATGGGGGTATAAGACACTTCCATTGAATTTACGCAAGTAATTGAAGATGGAACAAAATATTCTTGTATTAGATTTTAAAATGGTATACAATATATATGAATACTATACATTGAACTAATAACAATATAATCTATTCTTGCAAATATCATGTTGTGTGGTGTCCTAAGTATAGACGCAAAATTTTAACAAATGGAATAGATACCCGATTAAAGGAACTTCTTTTTGAGTATGCTGCAAATATTTCTGTAGACATCATGGAAATCATGCCAGCCATACATAACAGGGATACCAATGCGAGCATAAATAATTTAAACAAAGGATTGCAAATGCAGTCGGCACAAGCATATATAAGACTGCACCTTAGGGCATACGAGAACAGTATAATCGAGCTTGTGGACACTGTGTAAGACATTGCGACACCGCATGGTATCACACAATGCAGCAGTGGTTGAAGCAAGAATCCTCCTCCTTTAGCAGTGGGGAGTGTCAATGATGGATAAAAATACGCATGTATTCCAAAGGGCTTACAGTTTATTTTGTAGAAAAATGTGATATAATAGCCTCAGTGTATGAGAAAGGAGAAAAGTTAAGAAATTAAAATAATTGACGAAAGTGATTAAATGTGTTTAAAAATACTCAAAGGAGAGCGATAAAATGAACACATCAAATATCACAAATTATAAGCCAAAAGATTTTGTCGAACTTTTAGGCGTATCTGTTAAGACATTACAATGTTGGGACGGAGAAGGAACTTTAAAGGCAAATCGAACTCCAACTAATAGGCGTTATTACACTTATGATCAGTATCTACAATTCAAAGGTATAAATATTGAAAATGATAAACGTCAGGTAGTTATTTATGCTAGAGTGTCTACAAGAAATCAAAAAGATGATTTACTAAATCAAGTTGCATTTTTAAGACAATTTTGAATTCTTCGTGTGTTTTCTTGTAGGTTGTATGGACTTCGTAAGTATAAAAAGCAAATAGAAAAGGATGAGGAAATTGCTAAAGAGCTTCAAGACAGAAATAAATCCGACAGAGGAACAGAAAGTCAAAATTCGTAAAACAATAGGAACTTGTAGATATATTTACAATTTCTATCTCACTCATAACAAAGAACTTTACGATAAAGGTGAAAAGTTTATGAGTGGTAAAAGTTTTAGTATCTGGCTGAACAATGAGTATCTTCCGCGAAATCCAGACAAGTTATGGATTAAGGAAGTCAGTTCAAAATCTGTAAAGCGCTCAATCGAAAATGGTTGTATCGCATTTACCAGATTTTTTAAACATCAAAGTGCTTTTCCGAATTTTAAAAAGAAAGGTAAATCTGATGTAAAAATGTATTTTGTAAAGAATAATCCAAAAGATTGTCGTTGTGAAAGACACAGAATCAATATTCCGTCACTTGGTTGGATTCGCATCAAAGAAAAAGGATATATTCCCACAACAAAAGATGGATACGTAATTAAAAGCGGTCATGTTTCAATAAGAGCTGACAAATACTATGTTTCAGTTCTTATTGAAATCCTAAATAACAAGATAGTCAATAATTTCAATGAAGGAATTGGCATTGACCTTGGATTGAAGGATTTTGCCATTGTTTCTAATGGTAAAAATTATAAGAACATTAACAAATCTGCAAAATTAAAGAAACTTGAAAAACAGCTTATTCGAGAACAGAGAAGTCTTTCTCGAAAGTATGAAAATTTAAAGAAAGGATGGTCCACTCAAAAAACAAATATACAAAGCATACACGATGAAATAGTAAGTAATGTTCGTGAGAACTTACAATATCTCGATGTGAGTATATTTAATTACATTTTGAGTGGCAGAACATCGGAAAGTTTATGAGTGTAAAAGACTTAACGACGTATGAAGTATTAAAAGACGAAGATTTAAAGGGTATTAAAGCGAAAGGAAAGCTTTTAAAGCATAAGAAAAGTGGTGCGAGAGTTCTGCTTGTTGAGAATGATGACAATAACAAAGTGTTCAGCATTGCATTTCGGACACCGCCGTCAGACAGTACAGGAGTTCCGCATATTATGGAGCATTCCGTACTCTGCGGGTCAAAGAATTTCCCGGCAAAGGATCCATTTGTAGAGCTGGTGAAGGGATCTTTGAATACATTTTTAAATGCAATGACGTATCCGGATAAGACTGTTTATCCGGTGGCAAGCTGTAATGACAAGGATTTTCAGAATCTGATGCATGTATATATGGATGCGGTTTTGTATCCGAATATTTACAATCATGATAAGACATTCCGTCAGGAGGGCTGGAGCTACAAGCTGGATGAAAAAGATGGCGAGCTTTCCTACA
Source organism: Dorea sp. 210702-DFI.3.17 (assembly GCF_020560825.1). Lineage (NCBI taxonomy): Bacteria > Bacillati > Bacillota > Clostridia > Lachnospirales > Lachnospiraceae > Dorea > Dorea sp. 210702-DFI.3.17. The sequence continues at coordinate 11,769 of NZ_JAJCNB010000010.1, read as the reverse complement.
ATGGAGTTGTATACAATGAGATGAAGGGAGCATTTTCCTCACCGGAGGGAGTTCTGGATCGGGTTGTTCTGAATACCTTGTTCCCGGATAACTGCTATGCAAACGAGTCCGGTGGAGATCCAGAGGTGATTCCACAGCTTACTTACGAGCAGTTTCTTGATTTCCATAGAACATATTACCATCCGTCCAACAGTTATATTTATCTGTACGGAGATATGGATATGGAGGAAAAACTTCGCTGGCTTGACAAGGAATACCTGTGCCACTATGACAAAAAGGACGTAAACTCAGAGATTCATTTGCAGAAGCCATTTGATGAGGTACAGGAGAAGACTTTTGAATATTCTATAGCAAGCGATGAATCTACAGAAGAGAATACATTTCTTTCTTATAATAAGGTCATTGGAACAACATTGGACCGAGAACTCTATCAGGCATTTGAAATCCTGGATTACGCACTGTTATCAGCACCGGGAGCACCGCTTAAGAAGGCCCTTACCGATGCCGGAATCGGAAAAGACATTATGGGTTCTTATGACAACGGTGTGTATCAGCCTATTTTCTCTGTCGTTGCGAAAAATGCAGAGGAAAGTCAGAAAGATGAGTTTGTGAAGGTGATTGAAGACGTTCTTAGAGATCAGGTGAAGAATGGCATCAACCAGAAAGCGCTGCTGGCAGGAATCAACTACAACGAATTCCGATACAGAGAAGCTGATTTTGGAAATTATCCAAAAGGACTTATGTATGGACTCCAAGTCATGGATAGCTGGCTTTATGATGAAAACCAGCCGTTTATCCATATTGAGGCGTTAGAGACATTTGAATTTTTAAAGAACAAAGTTGGAACCGGATATTATGAAGAACTGATCCAGAAGTATCTGCTTGACAATACACACGGAGCAATCGTAGTGGTCCGCCCGGAGCAGGGACGTACAGCACGTCTGGATGCACAGCTCCAGGACAAGCTTCAGACATATAAAGAGTCATTGAGCGAAGCAGAGGTTGAAAAACTGGTGGCAGACACGAAGGCGCTGGAAGAGTACCAGTCTGAGCCGGAAGCGATAGAAAACCTGGAAAAAATCCCGGTACTGCGCAGAGAAGACATTTCCAGAGAGATAGCCCCATTCTTTAATGAAGAAATGAAGCTGGCAGATGTGCCGGTTGTTTACCATGAGATTGAGACAAATGGAATCGGATATGTGAACGTTATGTTCGATCTGTCCGGTGTCAGTGCAGAAGAACTGGCGGATGTTGGAATCCTGCAGTCAGTACTTGGAATTATTGATACAGAGAACTATGAATACAGTGAGTTATTCAATGAGATAAATGTAAATACCGGAGGAATCGGTACATCACTGGAGCTGTATAATAATGTGACACGTGTGAAAGAAAAAGAATTCAAAGCGACATTTGAGATCAAAGGAAAAGCATTATATTCACAACTTGAGAAAACATTTGCCATGATGGCAGAGATTCTTACGGCATCAAAACTAGATGATACGAAGCGAATCCGGGAGATTCTTGCTATGCTGAAATCAAGGCTGCTTATGAAGTTCCAGTCTTCTGGACATACGACCGCAGCACTTCGTGCACTGTCTTATGCATCACCGTCTGCTAAATTCAAAGATATGACAAGCGGAATTGACTTCTACAAACGAGTTGCCTATATAGAGGAACATTTTGACGAGGAAAAAGAGGCGTTATCGCAGAGATTGTACGCACTGACAAAGAAAATCTTCCGTCCGGACAATATGATGATCAGCTATACAGCGGCAAGAGAAGGTCTTGAGGGCATGGAGCCGAGAATCGCAGAACTAGCCGGAAAGCTCAATCATGAGAACGTAACAGAGACACCGTGCATCATTCATTGCGAGAAAAAGAATGAAGGATTTAAGACTGCATCAAAAGTTCAGTATGTAGCACGCACTGGTAACTTCATAGATCGTGGCGTAGAATATACAGGAGCACTGCAGATTCTCAAAGTGATCTTAAGCTATGATTATCTGTGGCAGAATATCCGTGTCAAAGGCGGAGCTTACGGTTGCATGAGCAGTTTCAACCGCATCGGAGAAGGTTACTTTGTGTCTTACCGTGACCCGAATTTAAAACGTACCATTGATGTATATGAGGGCGTGGTAGATTACCTGGAGAACTTTACTGTCAGTGACCGTGATATGACAAAATACATCATTGGAACAATCAGCAACATTGATCAGCCAATGACACCGGCGACCAAGGGCGAACGTTCTATGAATCTCTACATGAACAAAGTAAGTGCCGAGATGATTAAGAAAGAACGCGCACAGATCCTGGATGCGGCACAGGAAGATATCCGGGCACTTGCCAAGGTGGCAAAAGCAGTACTGGCAGCAGACCAGTTGTGCGTCATTGGTGGAGAAGAGAAAATAGAAGAAGATAAAGAATTATTTGGCGAGGTGACAAGCTTTTAATTAGGGACGTAGCATTTCGCTAAAATATTACGTCCCCATCAGTGATTAGGGGTGTCCCTAATTGAGAGGAGAATATATGAAGAATGATTTTAAGTCTGGTTTTGTGACATTGATTGGACGTCCGAATGTGGGAAAATCTACATTAATGAATTACCTGATCGGGCAGAAGATTGCCATTACATCTAACAAACCGCAGACAACACGTAACCGTATCCAGACGGTTCTGACAACGGATGAAGGTCAGATTGTATTTGTTGATACACCAGGAATCCACAAGGCGAAAAACAAGCTCGGTGAGTACATGGTAAATGTGGCTGAGAAGACATTGAATGAAGTGGATGTCGTGCTTTGGCTTGTGGAGCCAACTACATTTATCGGAGCGGGCGAACAGCATATTGCAAAGCAGCTTCAGAGAGTCAAGACACCGGTCATTCTCGTCATCAATAAGGTGGATTCTGTAAAGAGAGAAGAGATTCTGCCGGCAATTGCTGCATACAAAGATATTTATGACTTTGCAGATATTGTTCCGGTATCTGCAAGAAGTGGTGACAATACGGATGAACTTCTACGCGTCATTATGAAATATCTTCCATATGGACCACAGTTTTATGATGAGGACACAGTGACAGATCAGCCGGAACGTCAGATTGTAGCAGAATTGATCCGTGAGAAAGCATTGCACAGTTTGCAAGATGAAATCCCGCATGGAATCGCGGTTGCGATTGACCGTATGAAAATGCAGAACAAAGTTATGCATATTGATGCAACGATCATCTGTGAGCGTGATTCACACAAGGGGATCATCATCGGAAAACAGGGGAGTATGCTGAAAAAAATTGGAAGTACTGCCCGTTATGAGATTGAGAGAATGTTGGATTGTAAGGTCAATCTGAAGCTTTGGGTGAAGGTAAAGAAGGACTGGAGAGACAGCGAATTTCTGATGAAAAATTTTGGATATCGGGAAGAAGAATAAAATGAGTGGTATTTGGGGGAATCTAATCATAAGGAAAAACATTTACATGAAAACAAGCTTATGATGAGGTGACCTTATGGAAGAAAAGTACTGGAAGCAATTTATGAAGACAGGAAGGATTGTGGACTATCTCTATTACCGTGGCATGAAGATCTGCTACAGAGTCATGGAGCGTTCACAGAAGAAGACCTATGAATCAGATTACCGTGACGGGCATGGTGCTTTCGGCAACTCCGGTGGGCGATTATGACAGACGTGTTGTACTGCTCACAAAAGAACGTGGGAAAATTGCAGCATTTGCAAGAGGAGCCAGAAGAACCAATAGTTCCCTCCTTGGGGTGACAAGCCCATTTTCATTTGGAGAATTTGTAGTCTATGAGGGGCGGACATCATATACATTGATGTCGGCCTCTATTTCCAATTATTTTTCTGAACTTCGGACAGACGTGGAAGGTGCTTACTATGGTTTTTATTTTCTGGATTTTGCAGGGTACTATGCAAGGGAAGCCAACGATGAGACAGAACTCTTAAAACTTTTGTATCAGACATTGCGCGCCCTTACAAATGTACATATACCAAATCGGCTGATTCGGTGCATTTATGAGTTAAAGGCGGTTTGTATCAATGGAGAAGGTCCACAGGTGTTTGAATGTGTCAGTTGTGGAAGCTGGGAAGAAAATATGAAGTTCAGCGTCAGAAAAGGCGGTCTGGTCTGTAGAAAATGTGAGATTCATGCGCCGGACGCGGTGATGGTAGGGACATCTACTTTATATACGCTTCAGTATATTATCAGCTCAAAAGTAGAGAAGTTATATACATTTGCAGTGAAAGAAGAAGTGCTTTTGGAACTGGAGAATCTGATTCGCAATTACCTGAATGTATACGTGGGAAGAAACTTTAAATCATTGGAAATATTAGAGACAATAGTTTGATTTATAGAAATTTATAGAAATACAAAGTAAATATATGGGAAATAGACTTGAAAATAGATAATATTAACTGTATAATTATTAACAATATCAGAGGAGAAGGAGAAGGGAATATGGTAGAAAAAACAATGGACAAAATTGTAGCTTTAGCAAAATCCAGAGGATTCGTGTATCCGGGGTCTGAGATTTACGGAGGACTTGCAAATACATGGGATTATGGAAATCTCGGAGTTGAGCTTAAGAACAATGTAAAAAAAGCATGGTGGCAGAAGTTCATTCAGGAATCACCATATAATGTCGGCGTAGATTGTGCGATCCTTATGAATCCACAAACATGGATTGCAAGTGGTCATCTTGGCGGATTCAGCGACCCTCTTATGGATTGTAAAGAATGCCATGAGCGTTTCAGAGCTGATAAACTTATTGAAGATTACGCTCACGAGCATGGTATTGAGATTGGAGACAGCATCGACGGCTGGAGCCATGAGCAGATGGAGAATTTTATTAAAGAGAATAATGTTCCATGTCCGACTTGCGGTAAACATGATTTCACAGAGATCCGTGAGTTCAACCTAATGTTCAAGACATTCCAGGGAGTTACAGAAGATGCAAAGAATACAGTATATTTAAGACCAGAGACAGCACAGGGAATCTTTGTAAACTTTAAGAACGTACAGCGTACATCAAGAAAGAAGATTCCATTTGGAATCGGACAGATTGGTAAATCATTCAGAAATGAGATTACACCAGGTAACTTTACATTCCGTACAAGAGAGTTCGAACAGATGGAGTTAGAGTTCTTCTGTGAGCCTGATACAGATCTTGAGTGGTTCGCTTACTGGAAGAAGTTCTGTCTTGACTGGTTACACACACTGGGACTGAAAGACGAAGAAGTACGTTATCGTGACCATGATAAAGAGGAGCTTTCATTCTACAGTAAAGCAACTACGGATATCGAGTTCCTGTTCCCATTTGGCTGGGGAGAACTGTGGGGAATCGCAGATCGTACAGATTATGATCTGACACAGCATATGAATGTATCAAAACAGGATCTTACTTATTTTGATGACGAGAAGAAAGAAAAATATACACCATATGTTATCGAGCCGTCACTTGGAGCAGACCGTGTAGTTCTTGCATTCCTGTGTGCAGCTTATGATGAAGAGAACATTGGAACAGAAGATAAGCCGGATACAAGAACTGTTCTTCACTTCCATCCGGCACTTGCACCAGTGAAGATTGGTATACTTCCACTTTCCAAGAAACTCAACGAAGGTGCAGAGAAAGTATATGCACAGCTTGCTAAGAAATACAACTGCGAGTTCGATGACCGTGGAAATATCGGAAAACGTTATCGCCGTCAGGACGAGATCGGAACACCATTCTGTGTAACATACGACTTCGATTCCGAAGAAGACGGAGCAGTTACAGTACGTGACCGTGACACAATGGAGCAGGAGAGAATTAAAATAGAAGATCTTGACGCTTACTTTGAAAAGAAATTTACATGGTAAAATAATAATTAGGGACGTAGTATTTTAAAAGTTTACTACGTCCCTAATTGATTATTTTCGTGTACGCATATCTCCGATTGCCGTAAAGAGGACATCGGTAGATGAGTTCAGTGCGGTTTCGCAGGAATCCTGGATAACTCCAACGATGAATCCGACACCAACGACTTGCATAGCAACATCGTTCGGAATACCGAAGAGGCTGCAGGCAAGTGGAATCAGAAGGAGTGATCCACCGGCTACACCGGAAGCTCCGGCAGCGCTGGCTGCAGAGAGGACGCACAGAATCAGTGCAGTCGGGAAGTCTACGTGGATATCCAGTGTATGTGCTGCGGCAAGTGCCATAGTGGAGATTGTAATAGCAGCTCCGGCCATATTGATAGTTGCGCCAAGTGGAATGGAGATGGAGTAAGTATCCTCGTCCAAACCAAGATCCCGGCAGAGTTTCATGTTGACCGGAATGTTGGCAGCAGAGCTTCGGGTGAAGAATGCTGTCAGTCCGCTGTCTTTCAGGCAGCGAAGCACAAGTGGGTATGGGTTCTTACGAAGGCAGATAAATGTAATCAGTGGATTCATAATAAGTGCCACGAAGAGCATGGTTCCGACCAGTACGCAGATCAGACGTCCGTATCCGAGAAGAACGTCGAGTCCCTGCTCGGAGATTGTAGTGAAGATCAGTCCCATGATACCAAATGGTGCACAGTTAATGATCCATTTTACTGCAGTCGCGATAGCATCTGAAATATTCTCCAAAGCATTCTTTGTGTCATCACTTGCGCTCTTAAGAGCAATGCCAAGTATGATGGCCCATGCAAGGATTCCGATATAATTGGCGTTTACCAGTGAGTCGACTGGATTCGCAACGACATTCATCAGCAGATTTTTCAGCACTTCTGTGACACCGGTCGGTGGTGTGATATCCTGAGTATTCGTGCTCTGTGAAAATGTCAGAGTTACCGGGAACAAGTAGCTGGCAATAACTGCAGATAATGCAGAGAACAGATTGCCGAGCAGGTACAGTATCACGATAAAAGACATGTTCGTTTTCTGTCCTTTTGCCATGCGGCAAAGGGAACTCATAATCAGGAAGAATACAAGAAGCGGTGCGATTCCGCGAAGTGCTCCGACGAACAGATCTCCGAGAATGGAGATTGCGGTCGCCTGTGGGAAAATAAGTCCCAAAGCAATTCCGATGATCAGACCGCAGATAATGCGTTTGATCAGACTGATGTTGTTCCATTTTTGAATCAAATTTTTCATGTTCATTTCCCCTTTTGATAGTATAACAATTAAAATGCAATTAAAATTATAATGAACTTTAGGAAAAATGTAAATAATGTATTTATAATATGATATACTTATTATCAAATTGTGGCAGAAATTTAGCTGCGAAATATAAGAAAAAGGAGCCTTGAGCATGGAACGTAGAAATGCATGGAAAGTATATGACCAGACAGAACTGGAAAAATTAGACAAGATCAATGAGACATATAAGAATTGTCTGGACGATGGAAAGACAGAACGTGAGTGTATTACACTTGCGGTGAAAAAGGCAGAAGCTGCCGGATATAAGAATTTAAAAGAGCTTCAGAAGGAACATGTAAAATTAAAAGCCGGGGATAAAGTGTATGCAGTGTGCATGGATAAGAGTATTGTCCTGTTCATCATCGGTCAGGAGCCGTTGGAAAATGGAATGAATATCTTAGGTGCACACATTGACTCTCCGCGTATTGATGTGAAGCAGAACCCTTTATATGAAAATGAAGAGCTGGCTTATCTGGATACTCATTATTATGGAGGAATCAAGAAATATCAATGGGTAACACTTCCGCTTGCTCTTCACGGTGTGATCGCAAAAAAAGACGAAACAATTGTTCCAGTCAGTATTGGAGATGAGGAGGAAGATCCGGTATTTGTGATTACAGATCTTCTTGTACATCTTGCATCAAAGCAGCTTGAGAAAAAGGGAAGTGTAGTCGTAGAAGGCGAGAAGCTGGATCTTTTAATTGGAAGCCGGCCGCTTGAGCAGGATCCTTCTCTTGATCAGGAAGAAAAAGAAGCAGTTAAGGCAAATGTGATGGAACTTCTGAAGAAATATTATGATATGGAGGAAGAAGATTTCCTCTCTGCAGAACTTGAGATTGTTCCGGCAGGAAAAGCAAGAGACTGTGGTCTTGACAGAAGCATGGTGCTGGCATACGGTCAGGATGACCGTGTTTGTGCATTTACATCTTTATTTGCAATTCTGGATACGCCTCAGGTCACACGTACCGGATGCTGCATCCTTGTAGATAAGGAAGAGATCGGAAGCGTAGGAGCAACCGGTATGCATTCCAGATTCTTTGAAAATGTAGTGGCTGAACTGGTTGCTATGACTGACGGGGAGTCCGAGCTGCAAGTCAGAAGAGCTTTGCAGAATTCCAGAATGTTATCTTCCGATGTAAGTGCAGCATATGATCCGATGTACGCAGATGTGTTCGAAAAGAGAAGTTCTGCATTTTTCGGAAAAGGACTTGTATTTAATAAATTCACCGGAAGCCGTGGTAAGAGTGGTTCTAATGATGCCAATGCAGAGTACCTTGCAAAGATTCGTGGTGTCATGGATGATTCAGACGTATCTTATCAGTTCGCCGAACTTGGAAAAGTTGACGCAGGCGGCGGTGGAACAATTGCTTACATCATGGCAAATTACGGCATGGAAGTCATAGACAGCGGTGTGGCAGTGTTATCCATGCATGCACCTTGGGAAGTGACAAGCAAAGCCGATGTATACGAGGCATATAAAGGCTATGTTGCATTTTTGAAAAATATGTAGTATTTACGTGTATACGTTGCACGACGTGCATTTCTCAGTAAAGATGCCAAGAACATTTTTAAGGAACGAAATATGTCGAAAAGCATGCGAATTATTGTAGAGCAGAGGGAGAATAATCCCTCTGTTTTATTGACAAAAATATAACAAAGTGCTACAATATAGTTGCGACTTACAAAAAATATAATGTTGGGGTTTTTGCCTCATGACCATTTTTTCTACAAAAACAATGGTGTTTTTGGCTTTGACCCTTAACATGAAATGTATTAGGAGGTCATAGCTATGGCAAAATGGGTTTATATGTTTACAGAAGGTAACGCTACCATGAGAAATCTCCTTGGTGGCAAAGGCGCAAATCTTGCGGAGATGACGAATTTGGGACTGCCGGTACCACAAGGCTTTACCGTGACAACGGAAGCCTGCACACAGTACTATGAAGACGGCAGACAGATCAATGACGAGATTATGAAACAGATTCTTGAAGCCATTGATCAGATGGAAGTTATCACAGGCAAGAAGTTTGGTGATAAGACAAATCCGCTGCTCGTTTCTGTTCGTTCTGGAGCACGAGCATCGATGCCAGGTATGATGGACACAATCCTGAATCTCGGACTCAATGAAGAAGTTGTCGAGACTTTGGCTTGTGCGTCCGGTAATCCACGCTGGGCATGGGACTGCTATCGCAGATTCATTCAGATGTTTTCCGATGTAGTTATGGAAGTAGGTAAGAAATATTTTGAAGAGCTGATTGATCAGATGAAGGCAAAACGTGGTGTGAAGCTTGATGTAGAGCTTACCGCGGATGATCTGAAAGAACTGGCAGGGCAGTTTAAGGCAGAATATAAAGAAAAGATTGGTACCGATTTCCCGACAGATCCAAAAGAGCAGTTGACAGAAGCTATAAAGGCAGTATTTCGCTCCTGGGATAATCCTCGTGCAAATGTGTATCGTCGCGACAATGATATTCCTTATTCCTGGGGAACCGCAGTTAATGTTCAGATGATGGCATTTGGAAATATGGGCGATGACTGTGGTACAGGTGTTGCGTTTACTCGTGACCCAGCTACAGGAGAGAACGGTCTGTTCGGAGAATTCCTTACAAATGCACAGGGAGAAGACGTAGTTGCCGGCGTTCGTACACCAATGCACATTTCAGAAATGGAAGAGAAATTCCCAGAAGCATTCGTACAGTTCAAACAGGTTTGTGAAACTCTTGAAAAACACTATAGAGATATGCAGGACATGGAGTTTACTGTAGAGCATGGTAAACTGTACATGTTACAGACACGTAATGGTAAGAGAACAGCAAAAGCTGCTCTGAAGATCGCTTGTGATCTTGTTGATGAAGGAATGAGAACAGAGGAAGAGGCTGTTGCAATGATCGACCCTCGTAACCTTGACTCTCTGCTTCACCCACAGTTCGATGCTGCAGCACTGAAAGCTGCTACACCACTTGCTAAAGCACTTGGAGCATCTCCAGGAGCTGCTTGCGGTAAGATCGTATTCACAGCTGATGACGCTGTTGAATGGGCTGCAAGAGGAGAAAAAGTTGTTCTTGTACGTCTTGAGACATCACCGGAAGATATCACAGGTATGAAGTCTGCACAGGGTATCCTGACAGTTCGTGGTGGTATGACATCTCACGCAGCCGTAGTTGCTCGTGGTATGGGTACATGCTGTGTATCTGGTTGCGGTGACATCGCAATGGACGAAGCTAATAAGAAATTTACACTTGCCGGAAAAGAATATCATGAAGGAGACTGCATCTCACTTGATGGTTCTACAGGTAATATCTATGATGGTATCATCCCGACAGTTGATGCAACAATCGCTGGTGAATTCGGAAGAATTATGGGATGGGCTGACAAATACAGAACTATGAAAGTTCGTACAAATGCTGATACACCATCTGACGCTGTTAAAGCTCGTGAGCTCGGTGCAGAAGGTATCGGACTTTGCCGTACAGAGCATATGTTCTTCGAAGGAAACAGAATTGATGCATTCCGTGAAATGATCTGCTCTGAGACAGAAGAAGAAAGAGAAGCAGCACTTGCTAAGATCCTTCCGGAACAGCAGGGAGATTTCGAAAAACTGTATGAAGCACTGGAAGGTAACCCGGTTACAATCCGTTTCCTGGATCCACCGCTTCATGAGTTCGTTCCTACAGAAGAGGAAGACATTAAGAAACTTGCTGACGCTCAGGGCAAAACTGTTGAGCAGATCAAGACAATCATCGACAGCCTTCATGAGTTCAACCCAATGATGGGACACCGTGGATGCCGTCTTGCAGTAACATATCCAGAGATTGCTAAGATGCAGACAAGCGCTGTTATCCGTGCAGCAATCAATGTAAAGAAAGCTCACCCAGACTGGAACGTAAAACCAGAGATCATGATTCCACTTGTTGGAGACATCAAAGAACTTAAATATGTTAAGAAATTTGTAGTAGAGACAGCAGACGCTGAGATCGCAGCAGCAGGCAGCGACCTTGAGTACGAAGTTGGAACAATGATCGAGATTCCAAGAGCAGCTCTTACTGCTGATCAGATCGCTTCAGAAGCTGACTTCTTCTGCTTCGGTACAAACGACTTAACACAGATGACATACGGATTCTCTCGTGACGATGCTGGTAAGTTCTTAGAAGCTTACTATGATGCTAAGATCTTCGAGAATGATCCATTTGCTAAGCTTGACCAGACAGGTGTTGGTAAATTAATGGAAATGGCTATCGAATTAGGTAAGCCGGTTAACCCAAGCCTTCACGTTGGTATCTGTGGAGAGCACGGTGGAGATCCATCTTCAGTTGAATTCTGCAACAAGATCGGTCTTGACTATGTATCTTGCTCACCATTCCGTGTACCAATCGCTCGCCTTGCAGCAGCACAGGCAGCAATTAACCAGAAATAGTACACTGTAGGTGACTAACATAGAACGTTAATTAGCTTATATAGAAAACCCCTTACATCAATTATGGTGTGAGGGGTTTTTACGTGAAAAATGTACAAAAGTTCTTTGGTGTGGTAGTATGATGATAAAGATAAATCGTTAAGGAAAGAATCGAAGGTGGTGCAAACGAAAAAGCAGTATTGAGACT